>JAJXSP010000013.1 GCA_021784515.1 Myxococcales bacterium
GGCGGGCGCACCGGCATCGGGGGGGCCGCCACGGTGGCCACGCGAGGTGTCGCCGAGGTCGTCGCGCGGGTCGTGCTCGCAGGCGTCGGCCGCCGCCCCTCCGACGGCGGGAGGCGCGCGCGGTAGGCGGCCGCCCGGTCGGGATCGGAGATGGCGTCGTGCGCTCGCTTGATGGCGATGAAGATCTCGGCCACTGCCTTGCGCACCGGCTCTTCGGCGAGGGCGAACAGGCTCGGGTGCCATCGCTTCGTCGCCCGCATGAAGGCGCGCCGAATTTCTTCAGGCGTCGCCTCGCGGTCGATCTCGAGGATCTCGAAGTGATCCTGCACTTCGATCGCCTTGAGGCGCTCCGTCACCTCCTGCAGGGTCGCCGGACCGCTCACCGCCACCCTCCGCGCAGCCGCCCTCCCTGGGCGAGGGGAAAGCGATGCGGCGCAGGTGTCGTCACGTTGGGGAGCCTACCAACCTCGCGCGGGAAATCAAGCGCTCCGGCCGGGCGAGCCGCTGGCCGCCGCCGCGAACGCGACCGGCGTTTCGGGGCTTGACTTGCGCCGTCTCGGCAGTGCATACCTGCGGGCCGATTCTGCTCCGGTAGCTCAGCTGGTAGAGCAGCGGACTGAAAATCCGCGTGTCCCCGGTTCGATTCCGGGCTGGAGCACCAGAAAGTAGTCCGCCCCGAGCGGCGGTCAGAGTCCGCCGATCCCGATGCCCGCGTGTTGCGGCAGGACCTGGGGCTGGGGCGCCGGAACGGATGGCGCCGCCGCCTGGGCGAGGATCGCCCCCTTCGACTGCGCGGCGCGCGGCAGGTACTTTGCGGTCAGCGTATCGAATTGCGGCAGCTGGCGCAGCGGGGCGAACGCGGGGTCGAGCAGCAGGTCCGCCTCGACCTCGTACTCCTTGATCGGGATCATCGTGTCGACCCGGCTCAGGCCCTTCTCCAGCTCGGCCAGCGCCTCGGCGCCCCGCCCGCGCAGCGAGAGGATCCCGGCGCGCTGGATCGATGTGTACGCGTAGCTCCCGCCGCACGCGACGTCGCTCGCCGCGAGGGTGCGGTCGGCCTCGTCGAAGCGGCCCTGCTTGGCGAGCGCGAGCGACAGGCTGTTCAGCGCATGGCAGTCGCCGGGGTGGAGGTCGAGCGCCTTCTGGTAGGCGGCGATCTCTCCCGCGGTATCGCCGCGGCGGCGCGCGATGCCGCCGAGGTTGTTCACCGCGTCCGGGCGCTCCGGGTCCATCGCCAGCGCCGCCTCCCAGCGTCGCTGGGCCTCGGCGTTGTCGCCGAGGAAGTAGTGGGCGAGCCCGAGCCAGTTGAGGTTGTCGTAGTCGAGCGCCTCGGTCTTCTCCGCGGCGGTGAGCGAATCGATCGCGTTGCGCAGCTCGGCGGCCAGCAGCGCCTGCTGCCCGGCCTCGAGCAGCTTCTGCTGCTCGCTCGCACGGTCGGTCTCGTCCTCGTCGTCCTGGTCGCCGTTGGAGTCGATCGCCGGCTGCGGCGCGGCGGCCGCCACGACCGCCGCCGAGGCCTCGTCGTCGTCCGGCGGCGGTGGCGTCGGCCGCTTCGGCCTCGCGCGGTGCTCCGGCTTCTTCGCCTGCTTCGCGGGCTGCGCCGGCTTCCGCTCGGGCGCGCGCAGCAGCGGCGAATCGACGACGCCGTGGCGGGTCAGCCCCTCGCCGGCGGCGAGCCGGGAGGCGCCCCGCGCCTCGGGCGACAGCGTGACGCGCAGGAACTTCGCCTGCTCGGCGCCGAGCGCCTCCGGCGTGCCCCAGCGCGGGGTCTTCCCGTCGCCGATCTGCCGCACGAGGTGCACGCCGAAGGCCGCGAACAGCGCCAGCGCCGCCACCGTCGCGAGGCCCGTCCCGAGGTAGAGCCACGCGAAGTCGCGCTCGGTCCGCAACACCTCGAAGTCCACCTCGGCGCCGCCGACGACCAGCCGCCCGCAGCCGAGCCCGATGGTGCGCTCGAATCCCTCGGCGAGCGCCTCCGCGCCGACCGGCTCCTCGCCGGGAAACTCGACGCGCTCGACGGCGCGCGGCGGCACGATCATCCGGTATCCGCGTCGCCGCCGCAGGAAGCGGACGAGGCGCCCCTCCTCGCCCGGCGCCACCACGTCGGCGCGCGCGCCCGCCCCCAGCTTCACGGCCCGCTCGTGGACCACGTCCTCGATGACGTCGTCCGCCCAGGTCACCCGGATCCGGAGTGCTAGCGCCATGGCCCTTACTACGCGCCGCGCGGCGATTCGATCCCCGCGCCGACGGGGGCCGTTACGATTCTCTATTTTCTTTTCATTTTCGCTACTTGTCTGTCGTCCGCGGCGCTTGAACCCCGCGCGCCTCGTGGGCTAGTATCGGCGCGCGCCATCCCCATCCGAGAGGTCGCGTCCCATGAATAGCGAGATCCAGAACGCGTTGCACATCCTCGAGTCGCAGCCCGACAGCGCCGTCGCGCTCACTCAGCTGGCGGCCGCGATCGAGGGTGGCAGCGACGGTGCAAGCGATCCCTCGACCGGAGGCGCGCTCGTCGAGGCGCGGCGCGTGCATCGTGAGCGCGGCGACTGCGAGCTGGTGGCGCGGCTGATCGACCTGCAGCTCGGCTGGGAGAAGGATCCCGCGGCGCGCGCCGAGCTGCACGTCGAAAAGGGGCGCCTGCTCGGCGACGAGCTGCTCCTCGAAGAGGAGGCCGAGGCGTGCTTCCAGCGCGCGCTCCTCGAGAAGCCGGGTCACGAGGGCGCCACCGAGGCGCTCGCCGACATCGCGATCGTCCGGGATGCGTGGCAGAAGATCGCGAAGAAGTACGTCGCCGAGGCCGAGGGCGCGACCGACCGCCAGCTCGGGAGCAGCCTCCATCTCTCGGCGGCCGAGGTCTACTGGAAGCACCAGCCCGGCGCGCCGGAGATCGAGCGCCACCTGCGCCGCGCCCTCGAGATCGAGCCGCGGAACCGCAAGGCCTCGCAGCACCTCGAGCGCCTCCTGCGCGGCGCCGAACGGTGGCCCGATCTGGCCACGCTCCTCGAGCAGCGCGTCGCTGCGGCCGCCGCTCGCGACGAGAAGGTGGCGCTGCTCAACCGGCTCGCCGAGGTGGAGCGCGATCGCCTCGGGCGGCCCGACGCCGCCATCGACGCGGTCAAAAAGGCGCTCGCCATCGAGCCGGCCAACCCGCGCGCGATGGCGCTCCTCGTCGAGCGCCACACCTCCGACGAGAACTGGCAGGGGCTGCTCAAGGTCTACGAGGCGGCGCTGAAGTCGCGTCCGCGCGGCGAGGCGGAGCTGGCGATCCTCGTCCAGATCGGGATGGTGTGGTGGAAGAAGCTCGGGAACCTCGACAGCGCCGAGCCCTTCTTCGCCAAGGTCCGCAAGGTCGACCCGACGCAGCCGGCGATGCTCGCCTTCTACCGCGCCTGGCACGGCGAGCGGAACGAGCCGGCGAAGCTGCTCCAGGTGCTCGGGCAGGCGCAGAAGATCGATTCGGATCCCAAGCGCCGCCTCGCGCTCGCCGTCGAGATGGCCGAGCTGGCCGAGGCCTCGGCGGGCAACGTCGAGAAGGCGATCGACATCTGGAAGGGCGTCCTCAAGCAGAGCGCCGGCAGCGCCGACGCCGTCGCCGCGCTGAAGCGGCTGTACACCCGCGCCGAGAAGTGGAACGCGCTCCTCGAGCTGCTCAAGGAGCAGATCGACGCGCTGCCGAAGGACACGCCGGAGGCGATCGCCGAGCGGGTGAAGCGCCTCCTCGAGGTGGTCGCGATCTACCGCGACAAGCTGAACCTCGACGTCATGGTCATCAACACCTACAACACCATCCTCGCGCTCTCGCCGCCGCGCGAGCAGATGCTCGGCGCGCTCTCGGCGCTGGCGGCGAAGTACGAGCAGCTCGGGCGCTGGAACGATCTGATCGGCGTGCTGCAGCGCAAGGCCGACGCCGCGCCGTCGGACCCCGAGGGCGTCGCCGAGAAGGCGAAGCTGCTGCGGCGGATCGCGCAGCTGTGGATCGATCGCTTCGGCAACCACAACCAGGCGGTCAAGCCGCTCGAGGAGCTGGCCGCGCTCCTGCCCGACGATCGCGAGGCGGTGGCGCAGCTGCGCGACATCTACGTCCGGCGCCGGGCGTGGCGCGCGCTGCTCGACCTCGAGCGGCGCGACGTCGACCGCCTGAAGGGGGCCGAGCGCCGCGCCAAGCTCGTCGAGATGGCGAAGCTCGCCGCCGAGCGTCTGGGCGACGTGCACGAGGCGATCGCGCTGTGGAACCGCGTGCTCGAGGACGACCCCGAGGACCGAGATGCGCTCGCCGCCCTCGCCGCGCTGTACGAGCGCGAGAAGCGCTGGCCGGCGCTGGTCGAGGTGCTGCGCCGCTCGCGCGCGCGCCTCACCGACGCGAAGGCGCTCGTCCCGCTGCTCGAGAAGATCGGCGCGCTGTGGTCGGATCGGCTCGCGGCGCCGCAGCGGGCCGTCGAGGCGTGGCAGGAGATCCTGCGCTTCCAGCCGGGCTATCCGAAGGCGCTGCGCGTGCTGCGCGAGCTGTTCGCGCAGGCGGGCGACTTCGCGCGGCTCGAGTCGCTCTACGCCGAGCAGGGGCAGTGGGAGGAGCTGTGCGAGGTGCTCGTGAACCTCGCCGAGCGCGGGACGGCCGTGCCCGCCGATGCCGCGCACGCCGCCGGCGGCGAGGAGGCCACCGCGCTGCGGGTCCGGCTGCACGGCCGCGTCGCCGACATCGCGCTGCAGCAGCTCCGCCAGCCCGAGCGCGCGCTCAAGGCCTACGAGCGCATCCTCGCCGTCGCCGCCGCGGGCTCGAGCGAGCACCTCGGCGCGGCGAACGCGATGGTCCCCCTGTACCGCGCCACCGAGAAGTGGGCGCGGCTGCTCGCCACCTACGAGATCCTCCTCGAGCACGCCAAGAGCGACGACGAGCGCCTCGGGCTGCACCGCGAGATCCGCTCGCTGTGCGAGGAGCGCCTCGGATCGGCGCAGCTCGCGTTCACCTGGTGCGCCCGCGCATACGAGCTGCGCCCGTCGGACGCCGCGCTCGGCGCCGAGCTCTTGCGCCTCGCCACCGCCGCCGATGCGTGGGAGGAGCTGGCGGTGATCTACGCGGCGCAGGTCGAGCGCGTCGAGGAGGGCGACGAGAAGATCGCGCGCTACCGCCAGCTCGGCGATCTGATCCTGCGCCGCCTCCGTCGCCCCGACGAGGCGCGCCCCTACTACAGCGAGGTCGTGAAGCGCGCGCCCGACGACGGCGAGGCGGGAGCGGCGCTCGAGCAGATCTACTCGCAGGGCGGCGCCTTCCCCGAGCTGCTGGCGCTCTACCGCGATCGGATCGATCGCCGGGGCGCGGCGCTCGACCCCGCGGCGCGCATCGAGCTGCTGTTCAAGATCTCCTGGATCGAGGAGGAGAAGTCGGGCGACCTCGACGCCGCGGCGGCCACCTACCGGCGCATCCTCGGCGAGGAGCCGTCCTCGACGCGGGCGCTGCGCGCGCTCGAGCGCATCTACCGCGCGAAGGGCGACGGCGAGGCGCTGGCCGAGGTGCTCGGCAAGCAGCTCGCCCTCGTCGGCGACGACGCCGAGGCAGAGGTGGCGCTGTGCGTCCAGCTGGGCGAGCTGAACGACCTCGAGCTGTCGCGGCCCGATCTCGCGCTCGCCTACTACCAGCGCGCCTTCGCCCGCCAGCCGTCGCATCGCCAGACGATCGCCGCGCTCGAGCGCTACCTCTCGCCGGGGAGCCCGGGGCGCGTCGACGTGGCGCGCCTCCTCGCGCCCGTCTACGAGCAGGCCGACGATCCGGCGCGCCTCGCTCAGGCGCTCGCCATCCTCCTCGACGCTGCGGGCGATCCCGACGAGGAGCTCGGGCTGCTGCGGCGCCTGGTGGCGATCGCCGGCCGCCGCCTCGGCGAGGCCGAGAGCGCCTACAACTACGCCGCGCGCATCTTCCGGATCGTCCCCGCCGACGAGGCGAACCGGCGCGAGCTGGCCGATCTGGGCGATCTCCTCGACCGCCACGAGGACCACGCGAAGCTCCTTGCCGCCGCCGAGCAGAGCGCGGCCGCCGGCAGCCAGCCCGAGCTGGCGCGCGATCTGGCCTGGGAGCTGGGCGTGCTCCTCGACGACCGGCTCGAGCGCGGAGCGGAGGCGGAGAAGGCGTGGCGCCGCGTGATCGAGCGCGATCCGCGTCACGACAACGCCTTCGCCGCGCTGGAGCGCCACTACCGCGACGCCGAGCAGTTCCCGGCGCTTCGCGCCCTGCTGGCGCAGCGCAAGGATCTCGCCGAGAGCCCCGAGGCGCGGCGCGACCTCCTCTTCCAGATCGCCGATCTCGACGAGGGCGTGCTGGGCGACGAGGAGGCTGCCGCGCGCACCTACGGGGAGGCGCTCGAGGCCGATCCGTCGTCGCAGCGGGCCTTCCGCGCGCTCGAGCGCATCCACACCGGGCGCGCGCGCTGGGGCGAGCTGGACCAGCTCTACAGCCGCGCCGTGCCGTGGACCGACGAGGCCGTCGAGCGCGCCCACCTCAAGCTCAAGCGCGCCGACCTGCATGCCGCGCGGCTCGACGACGCCGCCGGCGCGTGCGACCTCTACGAGGAGGCGCTCGCCGAGGACGCGCGCAACGACGGCGCGCGCAAGGGCCTCGAGCGGTTGATGGCGCATGCCGAGGGCGCGCGGGGCGAGCTGCGCCACCGCGCCGCGAAGATCCTCGAGCCGCTCTTCGCCGCCGACGAGGCGTGGCCCAAGCTCGTGCAGGTGCTCGAGGTGCAGCGCGAGCGCGCCCCGGGGCGCGAGGCGGTCGAGCTCTTGGCGCGGATCGCGCGGCTCGTCGAGGACAAGCTCGGCTCGCGCCAGCAGGCCTTCACGGCGTGGCGCGAGGCGCTGCGCCTCGATCCCACCGACGAGACGGTGCGCGCCGAGGTGGAGCGGCTCGCCAACGTGCTCGAGCGCTGGAGCGATCTCGCCGAGGCGTGGGAGGACGCGGAGAAGCGCTGCGACACGAACGATCTCCTGCTGCGTGCCGAGCTGACCCGGAAGGCGGCGCAGCTGTACGACGAGCAGATCCTCGATCCCGAAAAGGCGCGCGCCGCGTGGCGCCGCCTGCTCGACCTCGATCCGACGCGCCTCGAGACGGCGCGGCCGGCGGCCGAGGCGCTCGCCCGGCTCTACGAGGCCGAGGAGGCGTGGCCCGAGCTGATCGATGTGCTGCGGCGGCAGTGCGAGTGGGCCGAGGAGGGCGGCGCGCGCAAGGAGCTGCAGCGCCGGATCGGGCTCATCCAGGAGGACCTCCTCGACGACACCGCCGCGGCGGTGGCCACGCACCGCGAGATCCTCGACGGCGATCCGGAGGATCGCGAGGCGCTCGACGCGCTCGAGCGGCTGTACGCCGCGCGCGGCGAGTGGAGGGAGCTGGTGGAGGTGCTGCGACGCCGGGTCGATCTGTCGCACGACGCGGCGGTGCGCCGCGACCTGCTGTGGCGGATCGCCGACCTCACCGAGCACAAGCTGTTCGACGGCCGCCCCGAGAGCGACGTGATCACCGCATGGGCGGCGATCCTCGACGAGCAGCCCGAGGACGTGCCGGCGCTCGACTCGCTCGCGCGCCTGTACGAGGCCGCCGGAAGGCCGGCCGATC
This sequence comes from Myxococcales bacterium, assembly GCA_021784515.1. GTDB lineage: Bacteria > Myxococcota_A > Polyangia > Palsa-1104 > SHYY01 > SHYY01. Next base: position 7,601 of record JAJXSP010000013.1, read on the forward strand.
TCCTCGAGGTGCTGGAGCGGCGCCTCGCGCTGGCCGCCTCCGTCGAGGAGCGCGTCGCGCTGCTCGGGCGGATCGCCGCGCTGCTGGAGCACCAGCTCTCGCGCCCGTCGGAGGCGCTCGATCGGTTCCGCGAGGTGCTGGTCGACGAGCCGGACAACGCCGCGGCCCGCGCCGGCCTCGAGCGCATGCTGACCGACGAGGACCTCCGCCTGCGCGCCGCCGAGGTGCTCGAACCGATCTACGAGGGGCGCGGCGACGTCGAGCAGCTCATCCAGCTCTCCGAGCTGTGGGCCGAGCACTCCGAGGACGCCCGCGAGCGCATCGCGCGCCTGGGCAAGGCCGCCCGGCTGCACGAGCAGTTGGGCCGCACGCCCGAGGCGTTCGGCGCCCTGTCGCGCGCCGCCCGCGCCGCCGTCGGCGAGCCCGATCTGCCGGCGCTCCTCGACGGCCTCGATCGCCTCGCCGGCAAGACCGGCATGCGCGCGGAGCAGGTGGCGCTCTACCGCGAGATCGGCGCCGACGTCCTCGACGCCGCGGTGCAGGAGCGGATCTACCTCTCCGTCGCCGCGCTCTCCCGCGCGCTCGGCGACCGCGACGCCGCGCGCGACTACTACCGCCGCGTTCTCGACGCGACGCCCGATCACGGCAAGGCGCTCGACGCGCTCGAGTCGCTCTACTCCGAGGGCAAGGAGCACGAGCCGCTCCTCGAGATCTACAACCGCCGCGCCGAGCTGGCCGCCGCCGAGGGCAGCACCGACGACGAGCAGCGCCGCTACTATCTCGCGCTGGCCGCGCAGCTGTGCGCCGGCGAGCTCGATCGACCGTCGGAGGCGATCGGCTGCTACGAGCAGATCCTCGAGATGTTCCCCGCCGACGCCGACGCGGCGAAGGCGCTCGAGCGGCTCTACGAGAAGGGCGGCCGCTTCGCCGATCTGGCCGATCTCCTCGAGCGGAGGATGGGCTTCGCCGACGACCTCGACGAGGCGGTCGGCCTGCGCTACCGCCTCGGCCAGATCTACGAGACCGAGCTGCGCGACGCCGACCGCGCCGTCGAGAACTACCGCGCGGCGATGGGCGGCGACGCCGATCACGCCGGCGCCATCGCCGCCCTCGAGCGCTTCCTCGACGACGCCGACCACCGCGTGGACGCCGCCGAGGTGCTGGAGCCGGTCTACGCCGGGCGCCACGACTGGCGCTCGCTGATCCGGATCTACGAGATCCGCCTCGAGGCCGCCGAGGACCCGCAGAAGCGGCTCGCGCTCACGCGCCGCATCGCCCGCCTCTACGAGGAGCAGCTGGAGGACCTGGAGGCGGCGTTCCGCTGGTTCGGGCGCGTGTTCCGCGAGAACCCGTCGGACCGCGCGATCCGCGACCAGCTCGGCCGCCTCGCGCACATCCTCGATCGCCACGCCGAGCTGGCCCGCGTCTACGAGGAGTACCTCGCCGAGACCTACGAGGAGACGCCCGCCTCGCTCGAGGTGGCGCGCACGCTGGCCGCGATCTACGACGCCCGCCTCAACGACGTGGACAAGGCGAAGGCCTGCTACAAGCGGCTCCTCGCCCACGACCCGGGCGACGCGCCGGCGTTCCAGGCGCTCGAGGCCTCGCTCGCGCGCGCCGAGCGTTGGTCCGATCTGCTCGGCGTGTACCGCGACGCGCTCGACGGGGCGCTCGACGGGGCGCGGCGCAAGGTGCTGCTCTTCAAGATCTGCGAGCTCGAACAGCACAAGCTCGGCGACGCGGCGGCGGCGATCGAGTCGTACCGCGCCATCCTCGACGTGGACCCCGACGACGCGCGCGCCATCGCCGCGCTCGACCAGCTGTGCGTCGAGGGCAAGCGCTGGCACGACCTCGCCGAGCTGTGCCTAGGGCGCCTCGACAAGGCCGACCGGGCGACGTGGATCGCGCTCAAGCTGCGGCTGGGTTCGCTGTACGAGAAGGAGCTTTCGGACCTGCCGTCGGCGATCGACGCCTTCGAGGAGGTGCTCGGCAAGGACGCGGCGAACCGCGAGGCGGTGGCGGCGCTCGAGCGGCTGATCCTCGATCACGACCAGCGCTTCCGCATCGCCCAGATCCTCGAGCCGATCTACAAGCGCGCCGACCAGTGGGCCCAGCTCGTCGTGATCTACGAGGCGGAGCTGGAGTTCATCGACGACAAGGCGGAGCGCGTGGCGACCCTCCGCGAGATCGCGCGGCTCCACGAGCGGCGTGGCGGCGACCTGCAGCACGCCTTCCGCGCGCTGGCCCGGGCGTGGACCGAGGAGGCGCCCGAGGGCGAGGCGCGCGAGGCGCCGCTGTACATGGCGCTCGCGGAGATGGCGCTCGGCCTCGAGGCGTGGGGCGATCTGGTGACGGTGCTGGAGGCCGCGATCGACGGCAGCTACGACTACGACCTCGTCGCGCGCGTCGAGGCGCGCGTCGCCGAGATCCGGGAGCGCCGGCTCGGCGACCTCGCGGCCGCCGTCGAGAGCTGGCGCAAGGTGACCGGCGTTCACGAGGACGACGTCGGCGCGTGGAAGGCGATCGAGCGGCTGCTCGGGCAGCTCGGGCGCCACGCCGAGCTGGTCGCCGTCCTCGAGAAGCGCGGCGAGCTGTCGAACGACCTCCTCGAGCAGAAGGCGCTCGCCTACCGCGCCGCCGACCTCTACGAGCACACCCTCGGGCAGCGCGACCGCGCGATCTCCACCTGGCGCAACGTCCTCAACCTCGACGAGAACGACCGCCCGGCGCTCGACGCGCTGGTGCGGCTGTACCAGGCGAGCGGCAACTTCCGCGAGCTGGCGCTCACCTACGCGCGGCAGATCGATCTCGCGCTCTCCGAGCAGGAGAAGCGGCCGCTGCGCTTCGCGATGGCGCGCGTCTACGAGACCGAGCTTTCCGACGCCTTCGAGGCGATCGCCGTCTACAAGGCGGTGCTCGACGCGCAGTCCACCGACGGCGAGGCGCTGGTGGCGCTCGAGCGTCTCTACGAGGCCGAGGGGATGTGGCCCGACCTCCTCGAGACGGTCGATCGCCGCGCCAAGCTGGCGGCGACCACCGACCGCGGCGGCGACGCGCACAACACGCTGCGCTTCCGCGCCGCCAAGGTGCTCGAGGACAAGCAGGGCGAGGCCGAGGCGGCGATCGATCGCTACCGCCAGATCCTCGACGACGCGCCCGGCCACGAGCCGTCGCGCGCGGCGCTCGACGCGCTGGTGCGCCGCGAGGAGACCCGCGAGGCGGCGGCGGCGGTGCTCGACCCGCTGTACTACTCGCGCGGCGAGTTCGCGGCGCTGATCGAGGTGCGCGAGCTGAAGCTCTCCGGCGAGAGCGACCCGGCCGCGCGGCGCACGCTGCTCGCCGGCGTCGCCGAGCTGTACGAGCTGGGGCTCTCGGACGCCGCCGGCGCCTTCAAGGCGTGGGGGCGCCTGATCGTCGAGGAGCCGGGCGATGAGGAGGCCTATCAACAGATCGAGCGCCTCGCCGAGGAGCGCGGCGCCTGGAAGGAGCTGGCCGACCTGTACGAGGAGCGGATCGAGGCGCTCTTCGATCCCGAGGCGCAGCGCATGCTCGCGCTCAAGCTGGCCGACGTGTACGAGCGGCGCCTGAGCGACGTGGCGCAGGCGATCGCCCACCAGCGGCGGGCGCTCCGGCTCGGCGGAGAGGAGGCGGGCCCGCTCGCCGCGCTCGATCGGCTGCTCTCGCGGGCGGGCGACTTCGCCGCGCTCGCCGAGGTGCTGGAGCAGGAGGCGCAGGCGGCGAACGATCCGGCGGCGCAGGCCGGGTTCCTCCACCGCCTCGGCGACCTCAAGCGCGTCGAGCTGCACGACGCGGAGGGGGCGATCGCGGCCTACCGCGACGCGCTCGATCGCGAGCCGCGGCACGCGCCGACGCGCGACGCGCTCGAGGGGATGCTCGGCTCCGACAAGCACGCGCTCGCGGTGCTCGACATCCTCGAGCCGCTCGCGGAGAGCGACGGCGACGTCGAGCGGCAGGCGATGTTCGCCGGCGCACGGCTGCGCTTCACCGACGGAAAGGCCGAGCGCTCCGGGCTCCTCCAGCGGATCGCCGAGCTGTGCGAGAAGCACCTCGGCGACCTGCCGAAGGCGCTCGACGCGCTCGGCCGCGCGCTCGCCGAGACGCCCGACGACGCGCTGCTCGCCGAGGAGGTGGAGCGCGTCGGGACGGCGGCGGGGCGCCCGGGCGAAGCGGCCGCGGCGTTCGAGAGGGTGCTCCGCCGCTCCGGCGTGGAGCAGCCCGCTTTCGCGGGCTTGCCGGAGACGGGAGTCGGCCAGGATGTGGCCAAGGAGCTGGGGCTCCGCGCGGCGCGGATCTACGATCGCCTCGGCGACGACCGGCACGCCGAGGAGCGCTACCTGGGCGTGCTGGCGGTCGATGCCGAGTCGGCCGACGCCCTCGGCGCGCTCGAGCGGATCTATCGCCGCCTCGGCTCGTCGCGGCGGCTGGCGGAGACGCTCGATCGGCGCGCGGCGCTCGAGAACGACGTGCTGGAGAAGAAGCGGCTGATCGCCGAGTCGGCGCGGCTGTGGGAGGGGGCGCTGGCCGGCGAGGACGCGAACGGCGAGCAGGCGGTGGCGGCGTGGCGGCGCGTGCTCGACGTGGACGAGGGCGATCACGACGCGCTCGACGCGCTCGCGGCGCTGCACGAGCGCGCGGGGCGGTGGGCGGATCTCGTGGCGGTGCTCGAGCAGAAGGCTCGCGTCACCGACTCGACGTCGGATCAGGTGGCGCTCAAGGAGCTGGTGGCGTCGCTCTACGCCGAGAAGCTCGGCGCGCTCGACCGCGCGGTGGACGCCTACCGCGACCTGCTCGACATCCAGCCGGACTCGCTGCGGGCGCTGCGCGCGCTCGAGGAGCTGCAGGCCAAGCGCGGCGACTGGCTGGCGGTGCAGGAGGTGCTGGTGCGCCACCTCGGCGTGCTGCCCGCCGGGCCCGAGCAGATCCCGATCCTGCGGCGCCTCGCCCAGCTCGCCGTCGAGAAGCAGAAGTCGCCCGAGGACGCGATCGCCTACTTCCAGCAGGTCGTGGAGCTGGGCCCCGACGATCTTGCCGCGCGGGGCGATCTCGAGGCGGCGCTGGAGAAGGCCGAGAAGTGGTGGGACCTCGTCGACGCGCTCAAGCAGCACGCCGAGCGCTGCGGCGCCGCGGGCGACCACGCGGGCGAGGTGGCGCTGCTGGTGCGGACCGCCGACCTCCTCGAGGAGAAGCTCGAGTCGTCGTCGGCGGCCTCGGAGATCCTGGAGGCGATCCTCGAGCGCGAGCCGCGCAACGTGAAGGCGCTGATGTCGCTCGCGCGGCAGTACGAGTCGGCCGGCGAGCTGGACAAGTGCAAGGACACGCTCGAGCGCGCGGCGGCGCTTGTCTACCAGAATGGGGCATCGACCGCGGCGGAGCCGCGTCCGAGCGATTCGCTTCGCTCGCCCCAGGGCGGGGCGGACGCGGCGGAGCTGTTCTTCCGCCTCGGGCGTCTCGAGGAGGAGCGCGCGGGCGAGGCGCCGGCCGAGACGTACTACCAGAAGGCGTTCGACGCCGATCCGGACCACGCCGGCGCGACGGAGGCGCTGGAGAAGGCGGCGCGGCGGCGGCAGGACTGGGACCGCGTGGCGGCGCTGCTGGTGATGCGCGCCGAGTCGGCGCCCGAGACGGCGCGCAAGGCGCTCTTCCTCGAGACGGCGAAGATCCACGCCGAGAAGCTCGGCGCCCCGGCCGCGGCGGTGCCGTTCTTCGAGCGCGCCGCCGACCTGGCGCCCGACGACCCGGCGGTGCTCGAGCCGCTCGCCGACGCCTACTTCGGCGCCGAGCGCTACGTCGACGCGCTGCCGCTGTACCGCAAGCTCATCGACGCGCTCGGCAAGGGGCGGCGCACGAAGGACCTCGGGCGCCTCCACTTCCGCCTGGGCGCGATCTCCGAGGCGGGCGGCAACGAGCGGCGCGCCGTCGAACATTACCAGCAGGCGCAGCAGATCGATCCGGCGCACGCACCGACGCTGGCGGCGCTCGGGCGGCTCCACGTCGCGGCCGCCGAGTGGGAGAAGGCACGGCGGATCTACCGCTCGATGCTGCTCCAGAACCTCGATCCGTCGGTGGGCATCTCGAAGGCGGAGATCTACCTCGCGCTCGGCGACATCCACGAGAAGGTGAACGAGGAGCCCAAGGCGCTGGGGATGTACGAGCGCGGGTTGGAGGTCGACCCGAAGAACGAGAAGCTCAAGGCGGCCTTGGCGAGGGTGAAGGGACTCAAGTAAAGTGGAGCGACCGGCCGACCGAGCCCGCCGAAGGCGGGGGCTCTCGAGCGGTCGGCCATCCAAAGTGGAGATCAACAAAGTGCGCATGACCTCGCGGCGGATCCTGCTCCTCGCCCTGCCAGTGGCCCTCTCGCTCGGGAGCAACGCGGGGGCTCGGCCGAAGAAGAAGGGAGCGGACGCCGCTCCTTCGGAGCTGGCGCCGCTTCCCGACAAGAGCGCGGCTCCCGTGGCGGCGGCGGACCCGAAGGCGCTCAACCAGCTCACGCTCGCCTGTTCGCCGCCGGGCGCCGACGTGTTCGTCGACGGGCAGAACATCGGCAGCGCGCCGATCGACCTGCCGGTGCCCGTCACCAACGGCACCCACTCGCTGAAGGTGACGAAGCTCGGCTTCGCGCCGTTCATCGACACGTTCGCCGCGAAGCCGGGCAAGCCGGTGAAGCTCGACGTCGAGCTGATGCCCGTGTCGGGCGTGCTGCACGTGAAGTCGAACGTCGCCGGCGCGCGCGTGCTCATCGACGGGCGCTACGTCGGCGAGGTGCCGACCGGGACAGCGGAGACGGCCGGCGTGTTCGACGTGGAGATGGACGTCGGCGCGCGCGCGGTGCAGGTGGAGAAGGGCTGCTACAAGGAGTTCTTCAAGAACGTCCTCGCCGCCGCCGGCAAGGACGAGGCGCTCGACGCCACGCTCGACCCGCTCCCGCAGAACGAGAGCAACCCGTGTTTCGTCAAGCCGCTCCCGCCCCCGAAGTGGTTCCAGAAGAAGTGGGTCTGGGGCGTGATCGCGGCGGCGGCGGTGCTCGTCGCCGGTGGCGCGGTGGCGGCAGTGATGGTGCGGCCCGCCGGGTTCCTCGACTCGGCCGACGTCGTGATCGACAAGAGCACGCCGTCGATGGCCGGAGCGCTCCTCTCGTTTTGATCCGCCGGTCCCTCGGCCCCCTCCCCGAACGAAACGCCGCGCATCGTCTCCGTCGGGCCGCTCCCGAGCCCGCGGCGCGCCCTCGCCCGCCTCGAACTTGGGCGCTCCGCCGTCGCAGGATATGCTGATGGCATGGTCCCCCACGACTCCGCCAGGCCGCGTACGGCGTTGGTCCTCTCGGGCGGCGGCGCGCGCGGCGCCTACGAGGTCGGCGTGCTGCGCTACCTGCGCGAGGAGCTGCCGCGCCGCCTCGGTCACATGCCCCGCATCGACATCGTCTGCGGCACGTCGGTGGGCGCAATCAACGCCGCCTTCATCGCCGCCACCGCCGACGACCCGACGCAGCAGGCGCGCCGCCTCGAGCGCAACTGGCGAGCGCTCCGCATCGACCAGCTGATCGATCTCTCGATGGCCGACCTCTTCCGCACGGTGCGCCTCCTCATGGGCGGGACGCCGCCGGCGCCGCGCCCGGGCGAGCTGGGCGCGGGCGGGCTGCTCAGCACCGGCGGGCTGCAGCGCTTCGTGCTCCGCCGCGTGCCGTGGAAGGGAATCTCGGCGAATATCGCGGCCGGCCACCTCGAATCGCTCTCCGTCTCGACGACGCACGTCGCCTCGGGGAACACGGTGGTGTACGTCGAGCGGCGCGGCGGCGAGCTGCCGCCGTGGAGCCGTGACCCGTTCGTGCGGGCGCGGGCGGCGCGGATCGGCCCGCAGCACGTGCTCGCTTCGGCGGCGATCCCCGTGCTGTTCTCGGCGGTGCCGCTCGACGGCGAGTTCCACTGCGACGGCGGCCTGCGCCAGAACACGCCGATCTCGCCGGCGCTGCGGCTGGGCGCCGACCGCGTGCTGGTGATCTCGCTGCGCCACCTGCCGACGCCGCACGAGGTCGCGGTGACCGGCGCCGAGCGCGAGCAGTCATTCCCGAGCCCGTGGTTCCTCTTCGGCAAGGCGCTCAACGCGCTGCTGCTCGATCACACCGACCACGACCTCGATCGCCTCCACCGCATGAACGGCATGCTCGAGGGCGGCATCCGCGCCTTCGGCGACCGCTTCGTCGAGGAGCTGAACCGGGTGCTGGTGCCGCTGCGAGGGCAGGGCATGCGGCTGGTGCGCGACCTGCACATCTGTCCGTCGCAGGACATCGGCGCGCTGGCCGCCGTCTACGCGCGCCGCGAGAGGGTCGCCTCGGGCCTCACCGGGCGCGCCATCCGCTACCTCGCCGGCGAGGCCAGCGAGGCCGACCTGCTCTCGTACCTGCTCTTCGACGGCGACTACGCCGCCGACCTGATCGAGCTGGGCCACGCCGACGCCCGCGCGCGCGAGGAGGAGCTGGCCGCGTTCTTCGCGGAGCGCCCCGTCCTCGAGGCGGTTTCGTAGTCGCTGCCGGCAGCTCCCCTTCGATATCCAATCCGCCGTTCCCCGCTTGGTGTAGAACTGCCGCCGTGGAAACGAAGAAGAACATCTTCCTCGGGTTCATGCGCACGTCGTCGGCCTACCTTCAGATCGACGCCCGCGCGGAGGGGGTCCAGCTCCCCGATTACCTGATGGGCGAGCGTTCGGTGGTGCTCCAGCTCGGCTACAACATGTCGGTGCCGATCCTCGACCTCGTCGTCGACGACGCCGGCATTCGGGCCACGCTCTCCTTCCGCCGGCAGCCGTTCGCATGCGTCGTGCCGTGGCGCGCCATCTACGGAATCAGCGACGGCAAGGAGCGCGCGGTGTTCCCGGAGGACGCGCCGCCCGACCTCCTCGACGAGCGCCCCGGCGGCGAGACCCGCACTCCGCCGGCCGTGCCGACGACGACCACGACGACGCCCACGACGCCCTCGAAGAAGCCGCGACCGTCGCACCTCAAGCTCGTCAAGTAACCGCTCCGCCAACGGGAGGGAAATCCATGACCGAGATCGTCGAAGTCGTCGCGCGCGAGATCCTCGACTCGCGCGGCAACCCCACCCTCGAGGTCGAGGTGGCCACCTCGGGCGGCGCCGTCGGCCGCGCCGCCGTGCCGTCGGGCGCCTCGACGGGTGAGCACGAGGCGCTCGAGCTGCGCGACGGCGATCCGAAGCGCTACCTCGGCAAGGGCGTGCTGCGCGCCAAGGAGAACGTCGAGCAGCACCTCGCCCCCGCGGTGATCGGGCTCGACGCGGCGGATCAGGCGTCGGTGGACCAGGCGATGCTCGACCTCGACGGCACGCCGGCGAAGAAGAAGCTCGGCGCGAACGCCATCCTCGGCGTGTCGCTGGCGACGGCGCGCGCGGCGGCGGAGACGTTCGGCCTGCCGCTGTATCGCTGGCTCGGCGGCGCGGGGGCGCGGCTGCTGCCGGTGCCGCTGATGAACCTCGTCAACGGCGGCGCCCACGCCGACAACAACGTCGACGTGCAGGAGTTCATGGTGGTGCCGCTCGGCCTGCCGAGCTTCGCCGAGGCGCTGCGCGCCGGGGCGGAGGTGTTCCACCACCTGAAGAAGGTGCTGAAGACGCGCGGCAAGCACACCTCCGTCGGCGACGAGGGCGGATTCGCCCCCGACCTCGAGTCGAACGAGACCGCGCTCGACGTCCTCGTCGAGGCGATCGGCAAGGCGGGCTACGCCGCGGGTCGCGAGGTGGCGATCGCGCTCGACGTGGCGGCGAGCGAGCTGTTCGATTCGGCGGCCGGCCGGTACGAGCTCGGCGGCAAGTCGCTCTCGTCGGGCGAGCTCTGCGCGTGGTACGCCGGGCTCGTCGAGAAGTACCCGATCGTGTCGATCGAGGACGGCATGGCCGAGGACGACTGGGCCGGCTGGAAGGCGCTCACCGAGAAGCTCGGCGGCCGGGTGCAGCTCGTCGGGGACGACCTCTTCGTCACCAACGTCGAGCGGATCCGGCGCGGCCTCGACGAGGGAATCGCCAACTCGGTGCTGATCAAGGTGAACCAGATCGGCACCCTGTCGGAGACCTACGACGCGGTAACGATGACCCAGCACGCGGGCTACACGGCGGTGATCTCGCACCGCTCGGGTGAGACCGAGGACACCTTCATCGCCGACCTCGCCGTGGCGACGGGCGCCGGGCAGATCAAGACGGGTTCGGCCTCGCGCTCCGATCGCGTCGCGAAGTACAACCGCCTGCTGCGCATCGCCGATGAGCTGGGCCCGTCGCAGCGCTACGCGGGTCCCTCCGCCTTCCGCCGCTAACCTCCTTCTCCTTTCCCTTTTCCTTTCCCTTTTGGCGTGTGGGCGCGACTCCGTTCGTGGTTGGTGTTGAATTCCGAATCGCCGGTTGAGTCCCGATGTCGGCGAGGGGGCGGTCTTTCGTGGCGCTGAATTTGACTCGCCGATTGAGGCCCATGGCGGCGAGGAGAAGGGCCTCCGCTGGAGGCGATCCGCGATGAGATCGACCGCAGATCGGGTCGAGAAAACGTGCACTTTGCGAATCACGTGCGGGCGGATTCAATCGTAAATCGGCCCCACGCGAGGCCCTTCCCCTCGCAGGGGAAGGGCGGTCGGACATCTCTCGAACACGCGCGGGATGGGGTGAGGGAGTGGGAGCCACGAGGGCGCAACCGTAGGTTCGCCCTCGTGTTGACAAACACGGACACCTTGGTGCTCTGCACCGGATCGGCCCAATCGGGCCCCACGAACGAAAGCGGCGGGAAGAATGCGAAGGGAAACGAAAAGGGGAAGGCGAAGGAAAACGAACGAGGGGGAGGGAGAAGAAAGGAAGGAGGCGGCGCCTACTTCTCGGCGAGGAGGTTGCGGGCGATCACCATGCGCTGGATCTGCGACGTGCCCTCGTAGATCTGGAGGAGCTTGGCGTCCCGCATGAGCTTCTCCACCGGGTACTCCTTCGTATAGCCGTAGCCGCCGAAGATCTGCACCGCGTCGGTGGTGACGCGCATCGCGGCGTCGGCGCCGTACGCCTTTGCGTACGACGAGACGATCGAATCCACCTTCCCCGAGTCCACCATCCAGGACGCCTTCATGTACAGGAGGCGCGTCGTCTCGTAGGCGATCGCCATCTCGGCGAGCATGAACTGCACCGCCTGGTGCTGCGCGATCGGCACGCCGAAGGTCTTGCGCTCGAGGGCGTAGGCGCGGCACTCGTCGAGGGCGCGGCGGATCAGGCCGGCCGCCCCCGCGGCGATCCACGGGCGCGAGCGGTCGAACGTCTTCATCGCCACCTTGAACCCGGCGCCCTCCTCGCCGATCAGCGCGCTCTTCGGGACGAAGCAGTCCTCGAAGATCACGTCGGTGGTCAGCGACGCGCGCTGGCCCATCTTGTTCTCCTTCTTCCCGATGCGCACTCCCGGCGTGTTCGCGTCGACCACGAACGCCGTGATCCCCTTGTGCTTCAGCTTCGGGTCGAAGGTGGCGAAGGTGGTGAAGAAGCTGGCGACGCCGCCGTTGGTGATCCAGCGCTTCTGGCCGCTCAGCACGTAGCCGTCGCCCTTCTTCTCGACGCGCGTGCGCATGCCGGCGACGTCGCTGCCGGCGTCGGGCTCGCTGCAGGCGTAGGCGCAGTAGGTGGGGCCGCCCTTGCCGTCGCCCGAGACGAGCTGGCCGAAGTACTTCCGCTTCTGCTCCTCGGTGCCGGCGATGATGAGCGGCATCGCGCCAAGCATGTTCGCCGCGAGCGTGGTGTTCACGCCCGCGCAGCCCCAGGCGATCTCCTCGAGGATCAGCGAGTGGGTGAGGCAGGAGAGGCCGAGGCCGCCGTAGGCCTCCGGCAGCTCGAAGTTCATCAGGCCGATCTCGAATGCCTTCTTGCAGATCTCCGTGGGGAACTTTCCCTCCTCGTCGAGGTGTCCGGCCACTGGTGCGATCTCCTGCTTCGCGAAGTCGCGGGCGGTCTGGATGAGGGCGTTCTGCTCGTCGGTGAGCGTGAGATCGAACATGGCAGGCTCCTTGTTGGTCCGGGGACGGTGTACGATAAGCGATCTCGTGTCGCAGTTCGGCAAATACCTGCTGCAGCGCAAGCTCGCCGAAGGCGGAATGGCCGAGGTGTTCCTCGCGAAGCAGTCGGGGATGGAGGGGTTCGAGAAGCCGGTGGTGGTGAAGCGGATCCTGCCGCAGCTCACCTCCGACCCGGCGTTCGTCGAGATGTTCATCAACGAGGCGCGCGTCGCGGCGCGGCTCAACCACCCCGCCATCGTGCAGATCTTCGACCTCGGCAAGGTCGAGGACCAGTACTACATCGCGATGGAGTTCATCCACGGCGAGGACCTGCGTTCCCTCGCCAAGGTCGCCGCGCAGGTGCAGCGCCGCCCGTCGGTGGCGCTGGTCGCGCGCGTGGTCGCCGACGTGCTCGGCGGGCTGCACTACGCGCACACCCGCGCCGGCGGCGACGGCAAGCCGCTCGGCCTCGTGCACCGCGACATCTCGCCGCAGAACGTGCTCGTCACCTACGAGGGCGGCGTGAAGCTGGTGGACTTCGGCATCGCCAAGGCGACCGACAGCGCGTCGGACCAGCAGACCCGCGCCGGAGTGCTGAAGGGCAAGTACGCGTACATGTCGCCCGAGCAGTGCCGCGGCAAGAAGCTCGACGCGCGCTCGGACATCTTCTCCGTCGGCATCCTGCTGTGGGAGCTGGTCTCGTGGCGCCGCCTTTTCCGCCGCGACAGCGATCTCGCGACGCTGGTGGCGGTGGCCGACGAGCCGATCCCGACGCTGGAGTCGGCGGTGCCCGACGTGCCGCCCGAGCTGAACGCGATCTGCATGCGCGCGCTCGAGCGCTCGGTGACCGACCGCTACCCGACCGCGCAGGCGATGCAGTCGGACCTCGAGGCGCTGATCCGGAAGTACGGGTGGGCGGCCGACTCCATCGCCCTGCAGCGCTACATGCGCGAGGTGTTCGCCGACAAGCTCCAGGCGCAGGACGAGGCGGTGCGCGCAGCCGGCGTGGGGTCGTTGGAGGACCTGCTGGTGCAGGTCGAGGCCGACGCGCCGCTGTCGTGGATCGATCCGATTCGCACGGGGCGGATGCCGCTCGTGCCGCCATCCGACATGCCGTCCGCCGCAGAACCCGTGTACGTCACGCCGGCGCAGCTCCGCCTGTCGGGGCCGATGCGGATCCTGCCGGTGCCCGGTCCGGCGCCGGGCGTGCGCGAGATGACCGGCTCGACGCTGCGCAACGCGGTCGGACAGTCGGTGCCGCGGTCGCCGAACGATCCGATCACCGCGCGCAGCCGCATCATCGAGCTGCCGCCCGAGGCGCGCGTGCCGCCGGCCTCGGGGGTAAAGCGGGCGCTGGTGATCGCCGGAACGGGCCTGGTGCTCGCCGCCGGTGTGCTCGCGGCGACGATGTGGCCGTCGAGCGCGCCCCGGCCGGTGGCGGCCGCGTTGCCCGCGGGGACCGCCACCATCCACCTCGAGCTGGACGCCGAAGGGCAGATCTTCCTCGACGGCGTGCGCCAGCTGCCGGCGCGCCAGGCCGACTTCTCCGTCGAGGCGCGGCGCGGCCACGAGGTGCGCGTCAAGCGCGGCGCCCTCGAGCGCAAGATCAACGTGCCGCCGCTCGAGGCGGGGGCGGTCCACAAGGTCCGCCTCAAGCTGACCGAGTAAGGCGCGTTCGAGATCAGAACGTCGCGGTGAAGTAGAAGGCGTCGCCGCTCTCGGAGGAGTCGGCCGAGCCGGCGGCGGTCCCGCCGATCTGGAAGACGTCGCTGCTGTCGGGCTGGAGCGTGTCGGAGCTGATCCCGGCGATGTCGAGCCGGTTGTCCGAGTTCACGTTGCTGACGTACTGCCGCCCGTCCTCGAACACCACGCTCGAGGTGATCTGCGCCTCGTCCTCGTCGTAGTGGCGCACCCCGGGCTCGCCGACGAAGGCGGCGTGGTAGGCGAAGGAGTTGATCCCCAGGCCGGGATCCTTGCCGGTGAGGAGGCTGACGGTGGTGAAGCCGTACGCGCTCGGCAGGTCGTAGACGACGAGCAGGTAGGCGGGGAACGTCCCGACGGCGACGCCCGAGGCGTTGACGGTGATCTGCCGGCCCATGCCCAGGGGCGGCTGCTCGGCGACGAGCGTGGAGCTGCACGCGGCGACGAAGCCCGACAGGGCCAGCAGGGACCACTTCATCGCTCGACGCATCGGTGACCCCGATCTCCGCGCCGGAATGCGCGGCTTCCTCGACGTCGAACGAACGTACACCCCGACGGGCCGGGGCGTAAAGCCGCTGCGAGCTACTCGGTCGGCTGCTGGCGCCCCGCTTCGCGGGCGGCCTTGCGGGCCGCCTTCGCCTCCTCGGCGCGGTGCTGCGCGGCGGCGGCGTCGCGGGCCGCGCGGCCGCCGAGGATGAAGCCGATCACCACGCCGACGAGCAGCGTTCCCGGGATGAAGATGATGTGCGCGGCGGCCATCACGCCTTCCCCGTGCCCGAGCCCGGCGTGCCCTCGGCGCGCCGGATCCGCTCGGCCAGCTCCGCCATCTCGCGCTCCACCTTGCCCGAGCGCATCCACACCGAGGCGACGAACGCCAGCACGGCCAGCCAGATGAAGGCGTACGACGCGGTGACCATCGTCGTCGACTGAAAGCCCTGATCGCCCATGTGCATGTTGGCCGCGCGGTCGTCGGCGACCCATCCCTCCGACGAGCCGGGTTTCGCCGTCGCGGTCGGGGCGGGGGAGGGGGACTGCGCGAGGGCCGGCGCCACGTGGAGGGCGGCGGCGAGCAGGGCGAGCACGAACCAGCGCTTCATCGATCGTCTCCTCGGATCAAACGTCGAGCAGCCCGGCCTCGTCGGCGGCGAGGTGGGCGTCGTCGAGCCGCTGCCGCGCCCGCTCGAGGCGCACGCGGATCGCGAGCAGCAGGAAGTAGAGCACCGTGAACGCGGCCAGCGAGAGGAAGAAGGCCTTCGCCATCTCCGGCGCCATACCGCCCCTGCGCACCACCGTCGCCTGCGGGTGGAGCTTGTTCCAGAAGAAGACCGCGAAGTAGGTGATCGGCGCGTCGACGGCGCCGAAGAGCGCCAGCCCCGAGGCGAGCTTCTCCGACCCCGGCCCGCCGTAGCGCCGCACGAACATGTAGGCGACGAAGGTCATCCACAGGATCAGCGTCGAGACGAGGCGCACGTCGGTCCAGTCCCACCAGCGGCCCCACTGCATCCGCCCCCACAGCGGCCCGGTGACGAGCACGCACAGCCCGAATACGACCACCAGCTCCGCCGCCGCGGTGGCGATGGCGAGGCCCGCGCGCGAGCGCTTCATGAGGTGCGCGATCGAGCCGCCGGCGCAGAAGAAGACCGAGAGGTAGGCGCACCACGCCGTCGGCACGTGGAAGTAGAAGATCTTCTGCGCGTAGGCCATCGGCGTGACGCCGTTGGTGTCCATCGGGACGGGCGCGGCGAGGATCATCCGCGGCACGACCAGCATCACCGCGGCGACGGCGAGCGTGCCGACGAGGAACGAGAGGTTCTTGAGGGGTCTCATCGGTTCAGTCCGAGGTCATCAGCGGTTCGAAGGTCCACAGCGACAGGATGATGAACGCCACATCGAACATAGCCAGGATACGGACCCACAGCCACACCTGCTCGGTGTCGGGCGCGGGCAGCACCAGCAGCGCCTGGGTGCCGCGCGCGCCCGCGATCAGCACCGGCACGATGATCGGGTAGAGCAGGATGTTGAGCAGCACGTGGCGGCCGCGGTTGCGAGAGAGCATGCCCGCGAACAGCGAGCCGACGGCGGCGTACCCGACGGTGCCGAGCGCGAGCAGCCCGGCCAGCGGCAGCGCATGCGCGCCGAACGGGACGTCGAAGAAGATCGCCACCAGCGGCGCCGCGACCAGCTCGGTGGCCGCCATGAAGAAGGCGATCCCGATGAGCTTGCCGACGTAGATCGACGCGCGCGGCACCGGCGCCATGAGGAGCGCCGAGAGCGTGTCGCCCTCGCGCTCGCGGTCGAACGCGCGGCCCAGCCCGAGCGTCCCCGAGAGCGCGACGGTGATCCACAGGATGCCGGCGGCCGCGTCGGGCGTGGTCTGCCCCTCCTTCACGAAGGCGAAGGCGAACAGCAGCACGACGAGCGCCGCGAAGAGCGACATCGCGACGACCACCTCGCGGGCGCGCAGCTCGACGCGGAGGTCCTTCGACGCCACGAGCCATGCCGCGCGCAAAAAGCTCATCGCGCGATCTCTCTTCCGCGCGGGGCGTCGGCGTGCTCGCGGTAGAGCGCGCGCAGCCCGTCGCCCATGGACGGGGCCGGGCCGTCGAAGGCCACCTGGCCGCGGCGGAGCAGCACGACGCGGTTCACCACGCCGGCGACCGCGTCGAGGTCGTGCGTGACGACGAGCTGGATGGTGCCGCGCTCGCGCTCCTCGCGCAGGATCGCCGCCAGCGTGTCGATGCCGCCGCGGTCGAGCCCGGTGAACGGCTCGTCGAGGATCAGGAAGCGCGGATGGTGGACGAGCGCGCGGGCGAGCGCGAGGCGCTGCAGCATGCCGCGCGAGTAGGTGCGGGCCGCGCGGTGCTGCGCTTCCACGAGCCCGACCCTCTCGAGCAGTGCGTCCACCCGCGCCGCGACCGCGTCCACGCCGTGCAGCCGGGCGAAGAAGTCGAGGTTCTCGCGCCCCGAGAGGTCGGCGTAGCAGAGCGACTCGTGGGCGCACAGGCCGATCGCGCGGCGCACCTCTTCCGCATCGAGCGGCCGCTCGCCGTCGAGGAATCGCACCTCGCCCGACGACGGGTGGACCAGCGTGGAGAGGATCCCGCACAGCGTCGACTTGCCGGCGCCGTTCGGACCGAGCAGCGCCACCGACTCGCCGGGCGAAAGCTCGATCGTCGTGTTGCCGAGCGCACGCTGGCGGCCGTAGACCCTGGTCACCTTGCGCGCGACGATCCGGAAGCCGTCGCGGAACCCGCCGGCGACGACGGGAACGGAGGTCACGCGGCCGACTCGTCGAGCTCGCGGTAGAGGCGCTCGAGGCGCGCCATGAGCTCGTCGCGCTGCCGCGCCACCTTCGCCGCATCCGCCGCCCCGTCGAGCGCCGCCAGCTTGCCGAGCAGTTCGTCGCGCTTCTCCTCTAGCTTGGCCCGCGGCGTCGCGGGCGCGTTCCGCGACCAGGCGCGCACCAGTCCCCACAGCGCGATCAGCGCCGCCAGCGCGGCCGCGAGGTCGCGGGCGAGGGTCGAAGCCTGGGGGAGCCCGGCGATGCGGAGGTCGATCGCGCCGCCCGCCTTCACGCCGGGGCCGCGCACCAGCCAGAAGGTGCGCCCGCTCATCGGACGCTCCTCCTGCGTCAGGCCGTCGCCCTTCACCTCGAGGCCCGGGAGGTGCTCGACGATCATCGCCTGCCCGTCGAGGTCCACCGTCATCTTCTGGTGCAGCGCCACCGCGGCGCCGCTCGTGGGCAGCGCGAACATCACCGCGACGTTGTTCTCGCCGGACGGCACGAGCCCCTTCCACACGAGCTGGCCGCCCGCCACCCCGAGCTGCTTCGGCCCATCGGGGGAGAGCTGCGGCTCGCGCGCGCCGTCGGGGAGCGGCAGCGTGAGGCCGGCGGGACCCGGATCGAACGGCGAGGCGCTCGCGTTGACGAGCACCAGGTTCTCCATCACCTGCACCTCCTCGTCGTGGACCTCGACGACGAAGTGGCTCTGGCGGCCGAACGAGAGCGCCTTCGGGTCGCGCGTCGTGGCGAGGATCCGTAGCGCCACCAGCGCGCCGGGGCCCGCCTTCACCGCGAAAGGCTTCGACCGCTCGACGTTGCCGTCGCGCGCGACGCTCACCTGCAACGTCTCGCTCGCCGTCGCGGGGAGGCCGTCGAAGCGCGCCACGCCGTCGTCGCCGGTGGTCGCCTGCTTTTCCACCGCCGGCTCGCCGCCGGTGACGATGCGCTCGAGCTTCACGTCGAGGTGGCCGAGCGCCTTGTCGTCGCCGTCCACCACCTTCGCGGCGATGGTCCCGGCCGGCAGCTTGTCGTCGGCGCGCGCCACGCCGTCGGCCTGGCCGAGCAGCGCCTTCTCGTCGGGGTGGAAGACGAGCATCACGCGGATCCCGGACTGCGCGGAGATCTCGAGCGGCTGCGACGCCAGCTCCTCGCCGAAGCCGCTTACCTTCGCCACGTAGCTCGCGCCGGCCTGGAGGCCGCTGAACACGGCGTGCGCCGTCTCGTCGGTCTTCGCGGTGCGCGGGCCGTCGGGCCCCTGGAGCGTCACCTCGTGCCCGACCTGCGGGTGGGCGAAGTCGCCGCGCAGCACGCGCACCGTGATCGTCCCCGCCGGCTGCTGCGGATCGGGCAGCGGGAGGCCCGACGCCTGGAGCGGGTCGATCATCGGCTGCTGCGCCGCCGCCGTCGCCGCGACGAGGAGGAGCGTCGGTCCCAGGAGCGTCCGGATCGTCCTCATCGTCCTCATCGGGCGCCGCCCGCGCTCGGCGCCGTCTTCGCGATCCCGCCCGCCGCGGCAGGGCGCCGCGCCGCGAGGTCCGCCTCGATGAGCTTGCGGTAGTCCGAGCCGCCCTCGTCGAGCTGGCGCATCACCCGCAGCGCGCGGGCGCGGTAGCCGGCCGCGATCGCCTGGTGGTCCGGGTCGGAGATCTTGCCCATCTCGTGGTCGAACTCGAGCTCCTTGAGCGCCTTCAGGAGGCCCTGCTTCTCGCGCTCCAGCTCCTTGCGGCGGCGCCCCGAGGCGAGCTGCACCTCCTCGGCGCCCTGCGTGCGGACGAGCGCCAGCATCGAGCGCAGCACCGTCCAGGCGACCAGCGCGACCGACACCGCGGCCACCACCAGCATCACGCTCGAGGCCTCGAGGCGCGCGCCGGAGATCACCAGGTACGTGCCGCACAGGCCGCCGACCCCGCCACTGATGATCAGCTGGGCGTGCCGGGCCGCGCGGCTGTTGGTGGGAGCGCTAGTCGAGTTCGTCGAGCTCATCGTCGAGCTTGCTTTCATATTCGTCGTTGCCCGGGCCCTTCGGCGCGTCGGGCGAGGCAGGAGGAGCGGCGGAGGATGCCGGTGCGCCGGGCGCCGCCGTCGAGCGCCGCGTGAGGCGTCGCGCGGCCATGGCGAGCACGCCCAGCCCGAGCAGGAAGCCGCCGTACGGCAGCACCCACGCCAGCCGGTTGAACCCCTTGTCGATCGGCATCGCCAGCGCCGACTCGCCGGGGTACTTCTCGAGGTAGAACGCGATCACCTGGTCGACCGTCTTCCCCTCGCCGACCATCTTGGAGATCTCGGCGCGCTGCTTTGCAGCAAAGCCGCAGGTGCAGTCGGAGAGCAGCTGGCGGCCGCAGGTGCCGCACATGCAAACGATCTTGTGGAACAGCTCGTCCTCGGCCGGCGTGCGCGGCGTCGCGCGCACCGCCTGCGAGGTGTCGTGGCCCATCGGAGTGTCGGCCGCCCGCGCCACGCCGCCCAGCAGCCCCAGCCCGACGAGCAGCACCAGCGCCGCCGTCGGCGCGCGCGTCTTGTCCCCCTTGTCCGCCTTCTCGTTCCGGGCAGCGAGAACGTAGGCCCGCTCGGGCGCCAGCGCGATCACGGTTCCGATCGAGAGCAGCACGAAGCCGAGCCAGATCCAGTTGACCAGCGGGTTCACCACGATCTTCAGGTTGATGAGGTGCGCCTCGGTGTCGTAGCCGTTGAGCACGAGGTAGAGGTCCTCGTCGAGGCCGGTGCGGATCTCGACGTGGGTGACCGGCTCCTCCTCGTGGTTGGGGAAGTACCACTTCGCCGGCTCGGCGTGCGAGAGCTCCTTCAGCGACGAGAGCGGCGCGTCGCGGGCGCCGTCCTTCACGCCGCCGTAGATGACCACGTCGGCGGCGACGATCTTCTTCTCGGCGGTGTCTTCGCCGCGCAGGTCCTTGAACTCGATCGCGTAGCGCCCGAGGGTGGCGTGCTGCCCCTTCTCGAGGGTGACCTCGGTCTCCTTCTTGTAGGCGCCGCCGCCGAAGCCGACGAACATCAGCACCATCGCCAGGTGGACGACGTAGCCGCCGTAGCGCCGCTTGTTGCGCGCGACGAGCCCGACGAGCGAGGTGACGAGGTCGAGCTTCGTGTGCGACTGCCGCACACGCGCGCCGCGGTAGAACTCCTGGGCGATCGTCGCCAGCACGAACCCGCACAGCCCGAAGTTGACGAGCGCCACCGGCAGCTGGAGCTTCTCCGTGAAGATCGGAGTGCGCGCCGTCGCCCCCGGCACGAAGAGCAGCGCCACGATGGTCACCACCGTCACTCCGATCGGGATGGTGAACTGCTCGACCAGGTTGCGGGGCGTGGCGTGGCGCCAGGCGATGAGCGGCCCGATGCCGGTGAGCACGAGCAGGATGAGCCCGATCGGCGTCATCCACTGCGTGTAGAAGGGCGTGGCGAGGTTCACGCGCGTGCCGGTGACCAGGTCCGACAGCGACGGGAACAGCGTGGCGATGAGGATGAAGAGCGCCGCCGCGAGGAGGATCCAGTTGTTCACGAGGAACGCGAACTCGCGGGAGACCCAGGAGTCCAGCTCCCCGCGCGAGCGCAAAAGCGGCAGCCGGTAGAGGAGCAGCCCGAACGCCAGCACGCCCGAGAAGGCGATGAAGGCGAGGAACGACACCTTGAGCACCGGATCGCTGCCGAAGGCGTGCACCGACTGGACGATCCCCGAGCGGGTGAGGAACGTCGCCAGCATCGTGAGCAGGTAGCTCGCGATGACCAGGAACACGTTCCACACCTTCAGCATCCCGCGCCGCTCCTGCACCATCACCGAGTGCAGGAACGCGGTGCAGGTGAACCACGCCAGCGATCCGGCGTTCTCGACGGGATCCCAGCCCCAGTAGCCGCCCCAGCCGAGCACGTGATAGGCCCACAGCATCCCGAGCACGAGCCCGAGCGAGAGGAAGAACCACGACACCAGCACCCAGCGGCGCACCGAGCGCAGCCACGAGTCGTCGAGGTTGCCGGTGATCAGCGCGGCCATGCCGAAGGC
>JAJXSP010000338.1 GCA_021784515.1 Myxococcales bacterium
GGGCTGCGCGAGCACTACCGCTGGCCGCCCGAGCTGTTGCGCAAGCGCGTCGCCGAGTGCCTCGAGCGCGTCGGGCTGCCCGGCACCGAGCACCTCATGCCGGCCGAGCTGTCGGGCGGGATGAAGCAGCGCGTCGGCATCGCGCGCGCGCTGGCGCCGGGGCCGGAGGTGTTCCTCTACGACGAGCCGACCACCGGCCTCGATCCGGCGAACACGCGCCGGGTGTGCGAGCTGATCCAAGGGCTGCAGGCGGAGCTGCACGTCACGTCGGTGGTGATCACGCACGACATCCACTCCGCGGTGTCGGTGTCGCAGCGGATCGGGCTCGTCGAGCAGCGGAGGATCGGGCTCGTCGTCGACGTGGAGACGGCGCTGCGCGCGCCGCCGCCGGCGCTGGAGGCGTTCATGCAGGGCACCAGCAGGGAGGGTGCGTGAGCGCGCGACAGGATGACGAGCTGGGCGGCTCGTCGCTGGAGCTGAAGGTCGGGCTGTTCGTGCTCGGGCTGATCGCGCTCGGCGTGGCGATCATCGTCGTGTTCGGGCAGAAGCAGCGGACCTTCGAGCGGCGCTCGATCATCCACACCAGCTTCCCCGACGTGCAGGGGCTCAAGGAGGGGGCGCCGGTGCGCCTGTCCGGCGTCGGCGTCGGCTACGTCGCCGGCATCCACTTCCCGCCGGTGCGCGGCGAGCCGCTGGTGGAGGTGGACCTGCACGTGTCGCAGGCGGCGCTGCCCCGGATGGGGGAGGACGCGCTCGCACGCATCGGCTCGCAGGGGCTGCTCGGCGACAAGACGGTCGAGCTGTCACCGGGCACCGCGGCGGTGCCGCCGCTCCAGCCCGGCGGGACGATCCGCGGGGTGCCGCCGGTGGACCTGAACAAGGTGCTGGCCGACGTCGGGGCGACGCTCGAAAAGACGCGGGACGCGGCCGGCAACCTCGCCCGGGCGAGCGAGGAGCTGGCCAACCCGCGCACCGTCGAGAAGGTGCAGCGGGCGATCGCCTCGCTGGAGCGGCTGCTGCGCGCCGCCGATCGCGGCCCGGGCCTGGCGTTCGCGCTGTTCCACGATCCGAAGCTGCCGGCGCACGTCGATCGGCTCGCCCTCGCGGCGGGCGACCTGGCGCGCGACGCGGACTCCGGCGCGCAACGGCTCGACCAGATCCTCGCCGCCACCGATCCGGCGATCGTGAACCGCCTCGGCGCGGCGGCCGACGGCGTGGGCGCGCTCGTCGGCGACGCGCGGCGCACGCAGCTCCTCGATCACCTCGATCACGCGGCGGCCGAGGGCGAGCGGGCGGCGAACGACCTGGCCGCGGTGATGGCCTCGGTGCGCGCCGGGCGCGGCACGATCGGCGCGCTGGTGCAGGACCCGACGGTGTACGACCAGCTCGTGACGGTGCTCGGCGGGATCGGCCGCTCGCGCATGCTGCGCGCGCTGGTGCGGGTGGCGATCGAGCGCGACGAGCAGCAGGTCGACCGCACGCTCCACGACGTGCCCAACGTGGCCCGTCCCGTCGAGCCGGCGCACCGCTGACCGGTCGGGCGGCGGCGCGGTCGTGGTTGCGGGCGCGGACGCGGGCCGCAAGCTCCCGGCGTGGGACACATCGACTACGACGCGGTTTCGACGCTCGACGCGCTGGTGGACATCTCGGACGCCGGCGCGCGAGCCGTCCTGATCCGGCTGCGCGAGCTGCTCGCCGAGCGCTGCCCCGACCTCGAGGAGCGCCTCGTCGCCGACGGACGCCACCGCAAGCCCACCATCGCCCTGTACCAGGGCGACGATTCGGTGCTGCACGTCTATCCGGAGCCCGGCGGGGGCGTCGGCCTGCACGTGGAGCTGCCGCTGCGCCAGGCGGAGATGGCGATGCTCGACACGCGCCGCTTCTCGCCGTGGCTGCGCGAGCGCCTCGAGCACGCGCGCACGACGCACAACATGCTGTGGGTGGACGCGATCCTCCACTCGCCGGGTCGCGCGGACGAGCTGGTGCCGCTGATCGAGCGGAGGGTCGACCTGCTGCCGCGCGCGCACTGAGCACGACACCGGGCGCCGCGACGGTTGCGCTTCGAGCGGCCCGGGGTAACCTCGGCGGCCGATGCCGCCGCTGCCCTCGTCGCTCGCCGAGATCGCTCGCCCACCGACGGCGGTGGAGCGCGCGTGAGCCAGCTCCCCGGCGCGGCGGCCGCGCTCGGCTCGTCGCTCACCTGGGCCTTCGCCTCGACGCGCTACGCGCAGGGCACGCGGCTGGTCGGCTCGGTGCGCGTGAACTTCGCGCGCGCGCTCGTCGCGTCACCGATCTGCGTCGCGGTCGCCGCCGTGACGACCGGCGGCCTGCCGTGGCGCGGCGTCACCGCGCCGGCGTTCGGGTGGCTCGCGCTCTCGGTGCTGTGCGCCTACACCGTCGCCGACGGCCTCTTCTTCTTCGCCGCGACGCGGGTCGGCGTGCCCACGGCGCTCTGCATCGCCTCGGCCTACCCGCTGTGGGCGACGCTGGCCGCCGCGACGTGGAGCCACGAGCCCTTCACCGCCTCGCGCGCCGCCGGGACGGTGCTGTGCGTGGCGGGCGTGGCGACGCTGGTGCGCCTCACCGGGCGGAGCGCGGCACGGTCGGACGGCGATCTCCTCGGGATCGCGCTCGCCTTCGGGGCGTCTCTGATGTGGGCGGTGACGCCGATCGCCGTGAAGCACGGCGGCGCCGGCCTCGACCCGTGGCAGGTGAACGCGGTCCGCTACCCGCTGTCGCTGCTCGCCCTCGGCGCGGTGCTCGCGGTGCGGCGAGGACGGGGCGGCGGCGCGAGCGCGCCGAAGCTGCCCTGGCGCCTCCTCCTGGCGCCGGCGCTCGTCGACGGCGTGGCGGGATCGGCCTGCTACGTCTACGCGCTCGGCCACACCGACCTCGCGATCGGCGCCACCCTCACGTCGCTGGCGCCGCTGGTGTCGGTCCCGGTGGCGGTGGTGATGGGCGAGGAGCGCTGGAGCGTGCCGCGCTTCGCCGCGGTCGCCGCCACCGTCGGCGGCGTCGCGATCCTCGTCGGTCTATAGATCCGCCCCCGACGTCAGCGTCATGATCAGCGGGTCGATGATCCCGCCCCGCCGGAGCGCGATGTAGAAGACCGCCGCGGTGGCCACGACGAGGAGCGCGCCGTCGAGGGCGAGGCGCCTCGCGGGGCGCGCCGAATGCGGCGCCGCGAAGGCGGCGGTCACCAGCAGCAGGGTCCCGCCCGCGAGCCACTCGAGCGCGCGCAGCACGCCGGGGTCGCGCCGCCAGCACGCCGCGATGAGCAGCGCGTGGACGGGAAGGAGGTAGAGCGTCTCGATGGGGAGGCGGAGCGCGCGGCGGGCCGCAAAGAGGCGGCGCGCGAACACGGCCAGCACCCCGAGCGCGACGAACCACGCCGAAAGCTCGACGAAGAAGCGGTGCTGCGAGGTGATCGCCGCCGCGCGCTTCTGCCGCAGCTCGAGGGCCAGCACCGGGCTCGCGCCGTCGAGGGCGAGCTGGTAGCGCTCGGCGGCGAGCGCCCACCGGCCGCGGCGGGCGGCGGCATCGCCCAGGCCGCGGGCCCCGAGCGCGGCGATCTCGCCCGTCGGGAAGCGGCGGCGCGCCTCGGTGTAGCGGCGCTCCGCCTCGTCGGGCAGCCGATCGCGCAGCGCCAGGTCGCCGAGCCACAGGAGCGCCCGCGCGCCGGAGGGCGCCTCGGGGTGGCGCGCCGCCAGGGCATCGAGCGCGGCGATCGACTGGGCCCGCGGCCGCTCGGGGAAGTGTTCGCGGATCGACTGGAGCTCCGCCGCGGCGGCCGGCTCGTCGGCGACGGCGGGGGCGCCGGCGGCGAGCGCGAGGAGCAGGACGGCGAGCACCTCGGGAAACTAGCACGCGGCCGCGCGGTCGGCGCCCTCGTCGCCACCTTGCACCGCCCCCGGCGAACGGCTATCAACTCCCCTACCCTATGGGCGATCGGGCGCAGCTCGCGGCGTTCCTCGGCACGGTGCGCGCGCGGCTCCGCCTCCGCGAGACGGCGCGCGAGGGCGCGGTCGCCTTCGCCGCCGCCGCGGGCGCTCTCCTCGGCGTGCTCGTCGGCGCGGGGCTCTTCGGGCCGGCGCCGGTGTGGCGCTCGCTCGGGTGGGCGATCGTCGTCGGGGCGCTCGTCGCCGGCGGTCGCGCGGTGCTCAAGCCGCTGTTCGCCTGGCGCGGCGACGAGGCGGTGGCGCGCTTCGTCGGGAAGGCCACCGGCACCGGCGATCTCCTCCTCTCGGCGAGCGAGCTCGGAGCGGCGTTCGAGCGCCTCGGCAGCTACGGCGCCTCGACGGAGCTGGCGCGCGCGGTGATCGCGCAGGCGCTCGATCGCAGCCGCAGCATCGATCCGAAGCGCCTGATCGATCTCCGTCCCGCGCGGCGCGCCTCGGCGGCGGCGGCGGCGGTGGCGGCGGCGTGGCTGTGCGGCGCCCTCGTCGCGCCGGGGCTGCTCGGGCGCGGCTTCACGGCGCTCGCCGCGCACGCGACGGCGATCGAGGCGGCGGCCGAGCCGATCCTGGGCGACCTCGATCTCGAGCTGACCTTCCCGAAGCACACCGGGCTGCCGCCGCGATCGATCCCCGGCACCTCGGGAGCGGTGCTGGCGCCGCCCGGCACGCAGGTCTCGCTGCACGCGCGCGCGCTCGTCCCCGCCGAGACCGCCGATCTCCTCGTCGAGGACGCGCAGGGCAAGCTCCTCGCCACGCGGCAGGCGGAGGTGAAGGGGACCGCCATCCGCGCCGCGTTCACCGTCACGCAGCCGGGCGGCTACCGCTTCGCCATCAAGCCCCCGTCGGGGCGGCCGGTGCGCGAGGCCGACCTGCACCGCATCGAGGTCGAGCCCGACCGCCCGCCGCGCGTGGACCTCGCCGCGCCGGCCGACGACCTCGAGGTCGCGGGGCCGAAGAAGATCGAGCTGGCCTGGTCGGCCGATGACGACTTCGGCCTCGCCTCGATCGAGCTGGTGTGGCGCGCCGCGACCAGCGACGGCGGCAAGGGCGGCGAGCAGCGCAAGCCGCTGCGCACCATCGACGGGCAGCGCAGCGCCTCGGGCCGGCTCGAGTGGGACCTCGCCGAGCTGGACCTCACGCCGGGCGTGCGCGTCGCCTACCACGTCGAGGCCCGCGACAACGACGACGTGAGCGGCCCCAACGTCGGCAGCTCGCGCACGCTCTACGTCCGCATCTACTCGCCGACGGAGAAGCACGAGGAGGTGGTGGAGGGCGAGCAGGCGCTCGTCGAGCATGCGGTGCAGCTGCTCGCCGATCGGATCGACGTCGATCGCTTCGCCGCGCTCCCCGACGTGGACTCGGCCTCGCAGCTTTCGCCGCGCCGCGAGCTGGACGACTGGACGACGGCGCACGCCAAGACCGAGGCGTTCCTCGCCGAGCTGGGGCGCGTGGCCGCGGGCCTGGACAAGGACACGCTCGCGCCGAAGGACCTGAAGCCGACGCTGGCCGCCGTCGGGGAGCGGCTGGGCAGGCTGTCGCGCGACGAGGACGCGGCGCTCCACGCGCTCAAGGAGCGCGGCCACAAGGTGACCCTCGAGCGCGCCGCGATGAAGCCGCTGCGCGAGGGCAACGGCAAGCACGTGGCGGAGCTGGAGCGCGACGTGCTGCTGCTCGACGACCTCGTCGACCGGCAGCGCATGGAGGAGCTGCTCGCCGTCGCCGACGAGATGGCCAAGGCGCGCGACCGGCTGAAGGGGCTGCTCGAGCAGTACCGCAAGACGCGCTCGGAGGCGGTGCGCCGCGACATCGAGCGCGAGCTGCGGGCGCTCGAGCGCCGCCTCGCCGAGCTGGGTCAGAAAATGTCACGCCTCTCGGGCGAGGTGCCCGACGAGTTCTTGAACCGCGAGGCGATGGGCGACGGCGACATGCAGAAGCGGCTCGACTCGATCAAGAGCCTGCTCGATAAGGGCGACGTCGATCAGGCGGCGCAGGAGCTGGCGCGGCTGTCACAGACGCTCGACAAGATGGTCTCGACGCTGGAGGGCGACCTGCGCGGCTTCCGCGGCGAGCGCTTCTCGGCCGAGGAGAAGGCGCTCTCGGAGCTGGAGGACCGGCTGGCGGACCTCGAGCACGACGAGCGGCAGCTCCAGCAGGAGGCGGAGAACCTGCGGACGTCGCAGAAACAGAAGGCGCAGGAGTTGATGCGGGATCGCGTGGAGCCGCTGCTGTCCAAGCTGAAGCAGGAGACGCAGGAGATGCGCGGCAAGCTCGGCGAGGTCGACCCGCAGACCCTGCCGCCCTTCGACGACGAGTCGCTCGATCAGTCGCGTCGCGGAGCCGACGACGTGGGGCGGGCGCTCGACCAGTCGGACCTCGACCAGGCGCGGGCGGCGGCGCGCAAGACCGAGGAGTCGCTGCGCACCCTCGGCGAGGAGCTGCGCCGCGAGGAGGAGCGGCAGTGGGAGGGGATGAAGCAGACGGTGAGGCGCGCGCGCGACCGCGTCGACGAGGCGGGGGCGCTGGCGAAGCGGCTGGCGCAGGAGATCGACGACGCGCTGCCGAGGACGGACGACCTCCTCGGGCCGGCGGACCGCAAGCGCATGGAGGAGCTGCGATCGCAGCAGGAGGCGACGCGAAAGCGCGCCGAGGAGGCGCGGCGGACGTTCGCCGAGAAGGCGAAGGAGGCGGGCGCCTCGCTCGGCGACGGGATGAAGGAGGCCGAGCGCCACATGCAGAAGGCCGGCGAGCGGTTCGGGGCCGGCGACGCGCGCGACTCGGCGGGCGAGGCGGGGCAGGCGGCCGACCAGCTCGGCAAGATGCGGCAGCAGGCGCAGCAGGAGCGGCGGCCGCGCAAGGACGGCGGCGCCGGCGCGGGCGCGTGCGGGTCGGTGCCGAGCACCTTGGCGGGCGTGGTTTCCATGCCGCGTTAGTGCTGCCAGGACCTGCTCGACGCGATGAA
>JAJXSP010000339.1 GCA_021784515.1 Myxococcales bacterium
CCGGCCTGCTCCGCCGCCGCCGCCCGCAGGAGGCGCGCGCCCGCCGACTCGCCCGCCTTGAGCAGGCCGTCGGCCAGCGCCAGCGCGCGTCCGGTTTGGTGCAACTGCACAAAGAACCACCCGACGGCGAGCCGCCGCTCCGGCGTCCGCGCCCCCTCGACGAGGCTCTCGATCAGGGACTGCGCGTCGTCCGCACGGCCGGCCGCGCCGAGCGCCGCAACCAGCGAGGCCGCGATCCGCGGGTCGCGACCCGAGCGTTCGAAGGCGGCCAGCAGCTCGACCGCCGCCTCCTGGCTCCGCCCGTCGGCCCGCAGGAGCTCACCCAGCTCGAGGTGAGCGTCGAGCTGCGAAGGGTCCGCCGCGACCGCGCGCCGCAGCTCGGCCTCGACGGTGGCGAGGTCGCCCCGCGCTCCCGCCGCGTGGGCGAGCTGGAGGTGCGCCGCCGCCGAGCCTGGCAGCCGCTCGAGGAGCGCGCGCACCGTGCCCTCGGCGTGGCCGAGGTCGCCTCGCTCGCGGTAGAGCGCCGCCAGCGAGAGGTAGGCCTCCTCGCAGGTGCGGTCCGTCTCGAAGGCGTGCCGGAACGACGTCTCCGCCGCGGCCGGGTCGCCGAGCCGCAGCTGGATCCGCCCGAGGTCGACCCACGCCTCGGCGAACGGCTCGAACCGCAGCGCCGAATCGATCTCGTCGCGGGCCTCGTCGAGCCGGCCGAGCGCCATCAACTCCTCGGCGAGACGCGTGCGGAGGTAGGCCGACAGGCCGTCCGAGGCGAGCGCCCGCCGCAGCTCCTCGACCGCGTCGTCGCTGCGTCCGTCGAGGGAGGCGAGCTGGGCCAGGATGTAATGCTCGTAGGCCGAGGGGCTCACGTAGTGCCCCACCACGCGCTCGCCGCGGAAGAGGCGCACCGTGCCCACCTCGCCCGTTCCGATGGGCAGCGGGGCGTGGCCGCACCCGGCGAGCGAGGCCGCCAGGACGGCCGCCGAGCGCCATCGGCCTCGCCTCGGCGCAGCACGTCCTCCGCCTGCGTTCGCTCCGCTCATCCCGCTGCGCGCGGGCTCCGGTCGCATGGCCGGCGAGGTTATCACCGACGGAGAGAGCGGGCAAAGCGCCCCTCTTGATGGGGTGCCTCACGGCGGCGGGCCCCGGATCTTCCTCGGCATCGGCCGTGGCCCGACCGTGTTGACCCGGTTCGTGACAGATCGTTGACATGGTCGGCGACGTGACGAGCACGTCAACGTCTCGAGATCGCGCTCCGGTCGGTGTTCCCTCGCTGCTGGCTCTCTGCACCGCGCGGGGGCCCCCGTCCTCTGTGAGGCACTCCGCGGGCCCCCGCGCCTTGAGGCGACCCCCCGTCTTCTGGTATCTTCGGCGTCCCATGGCCGCCGACCTCGCCGCCGCCATCGCACCTTTCGAGGTGCTGGCGTCCCAGCCGCTGACCGAGGGGCGCCCGATCGTCGCACGCCTGATCGGCCGTAAGTTCGACCAGCTCTACGAGAGCGCCCGCCTCGAGCGGCCGTTCGACGCGCGCCTCGGCAAGATGATGCTGAAGACGCTGTCGCACCTGTGCGCTGCGCTCGGCGCCTCGTATGGCTACTGCGAGCGGAGCGAGATGTCGCTGTTCGCCGTCTCCAACGGCGGCGACGCGCGGCGCCTCCTGTCGCGCCTCTCGGGCGAAGCCTCGGCGAAGATGTCGCTGCTGGTGGGCGAGATCGTCACCTTCGAGGCGCGCCTGTACGAGTTCACCTGCGCCGACGAGACCTGGGACTACTTCCGCTGGCGGCACGACGTGTCGGGCGGCGAGGCGCTCGACGTCTATTGTGATCACGTGCTGGTGTCGGGCGGCTCCGATCCGCAGCACGTGCCGATGATCCTGCAGGGGCTCGACAGCGACGAGAAGGTCGAGCTGCTGCGGCAGAACTCGCTCGACTGGGCGAAGGTTCCGGCGTGGCAGCGCCTGGGGGCGGCGGTGTACGTCTCGCGCGACAACGGGCACAACGGGCGTTTGGTGGTGGACCTCGATCTGCCCGATGGCGCCGGCTACCCCGAGTACCTGCGCCGCGTGGTGGCCTAGTACACAAGGAGCCGTTCGGGGGGCAGACGTCGGTTCGGCGCATTGAACCCCCCGGGGAAGTCCGATATATTGCTTCGTCCTCCCCAGCCACGGAGCCCCGGTTGAAGCACCTCAGCGTCCTTCAGGGCAGCGCCTCGATCGAATCCGGGGATTCTTGTTGCGCGGCCCACACGATTTCCGGCGAAGTTTCCCCGGCGCCGCTGCGCCCGACCGAGCTGGGAGCGTTCCGCTACGCGTCGAAGCTCGAGCGGCGCATCGTGCAGAAGCTCGGTCAGGCGATCGGCGACCACGGGCTGCTCGACGACGGCGACCGGGTGATGGTCTGCATCTCGGGCGGCAAGGACAGCTACGCGCTGCTCGACGCGCTGCTGCTCAACGCCCGCCGCTGCCCGATCCGTTATGAGCTGGTCGCGGTGAACGTGGACCAGGGCTGGCCCGGCTACGCGACGGAGCGCATCGCCACGCATCTCGCCTCGCGCGGTGTCGAATACCGCATGGTCAACGCCTTCAACATCGCCGGCATCGTCGAGGACAAGCTCGAGCCCGGGGCGACGCCGTGCTCGCTCTGCTCGCGGCTGCGGCGCGGCCTGCTCTACAACCTCGCCGCCGAGATCGGCTGCTCGAAGATCGCGCTCGGCCACCACCTCGACGACGCGATCGAGACGCTGATGCTGAACCTGTTCTACTCGGGGCAGCTGCGCGCCATGCCGCCGAAGCTCGGCTCCGACGACGGGCGCAACGTGGTGATCCGTCCGCTCGCCTACGTCGAGGAGAGCGACCTTTCGGCGTACGCGGTCGAAAAGCAGTACCCGGTGGTGCGCTGTGGCTGCCCGACCTGCGGCCTGCCCGATCAGAAGCGGCAGGTGGTCAAGCGGCTGATCGCGCGGCTCGCCGAGGAGAACCCGGGGCTGCGCACGCAGATGCTGGCGGCGCTGCAGAACGTGCGGCCGCACCACCTGCTCGACCGCGACCTGATCGCTCGCCTCGGCCCGCGCTCCGACGGAGGCGCGCAGTCGTGAAGTTCGTCTGCGAGCAGTGCAGGACGAAGTACTCGATCGACGACGCACGGGTCCGCGGCAAGGTCCTCAAGATCCGCTGCAAGCAGTGCAACCACATCATCACCGTGCGCGAGGAGATGGCGGTGCTCAGCGGCCCGGTGGTGGCGGCGGCGGCCCCGCGGCCGCTCGAGCGGGCGCTGTCGAACTCGCTCGGCGTGGCGTCGTCGGCGTTCGAGGAGTCGACGCAGGTGTCGAGCCCGGCGCAGATGGCGGCGCTGGCGGCGGCGACGCGGCCCAGGCCGCTCGAAGAGTGGTTCGTGTCCTTCGACGGCCAGCAGGAGGGGCCGGTCGGCTTCGAGACGCTCGTCGGGCGGATCCGCGCCGAGAAGGGCAAGGAGGTCTACCTCTGGCGCGAGGGGTTCGAGGGCTGGCTGCCGGTGGCGAAGGTGCCCGAGGTGGCGCGCGCCCTGCGCCCGCCGATGCCGACGCCGACCCGGCCCCCGGCGGTGCCGGCGAAGGCGCTCGAGCGGGCGCCCGCGACGCGAATGCCGCAGCCGTCGCCGGCGAGCGTGTCGAGGCCGCAGGCCGCCAAGGCGCCGCCCATTCCGTCGGAGCCGCGACCGGCCTCGGCGCCGATCAGGCCCGCGCGCCCGGTGCAGGAGAAGGCGCCCCCGCCGAGCGATCTGTCGGGGGCGACGCAGATGGACATGCCGGCGCCCTCGCTGGCGGCGATCGCCCAGGGCGCGGCGGCGGCGGCACGTTCACCCACGCCGGCTGCGACGCCGGTGGTGGCGCGCCCGCTCACGCCGAAGGCCGCCGCGGCGGTGGTGCGCCCACCGACGCCGAAGGCCACCGCGGCGGTCGCGCCGCCGATGCCGGAGCCGGCGCCGCTCCCCGCGCCTCCAGTCGTCGCGGCCCGGCCGCCCCTGGCTCCCGTCGAGACGCCGCCCGCCACTCCGTCGGGCGAGGGCGCGGGAGAGGCGAAGGACAAGACCGCACCGGTCGCCGAGGCGAAGCCCCTCATCGAGGCGAAGCCCCTCATCGAGGCGAAGCCGCTCATCGAGGCGAAACCCCTCATCGAGGCGAAGCCCCTCATCGAGGCGAAGCCCCTCATCGAGGCGAAGCCCCTCATCGAGGCGCCGGCGGGCAAGAGCGCGGAGAGCGGGAAGAACGGCGTCGACGCGAAGGCGGTCGCGCGGCTCGATTCGTTCGTCGCGCCGGAGAGCCGACAGCCGGCGCCCCCGCTCGCGCCGAAGGAGGGTGACGAGCCTGCCGACGCGGAGAGCGCACCGCGCGCGGAGGCGAAGCCCGAACCGTCGAAGCCCGAGCCGGCCGCGCCCGCGCCGTTCCAGGAGTCCGAGGCGACCGTCGTCGAGCCGGCGGCGAAGGAGCCGGCCAAGAAGGAGCCCGTCGCCAAGAAGGAGCCCGCGGCCGAGGCGCCCGCCAAGAAGGAGCCCGCGGCCGAGGCGCCCGCCAAGAAGGAAGCGGCGGCGAAGGAGCAGGCCAAGAAGGAGCTTGCCAAGAAGGAAGCGGCCAAGGAGCCCGTCGCCAAGAAGGAGCCCGCGGCGAAGGAGCAGGCCAAGAAGGAAGCGGCCAAGAAGGAGGCTGCGAAGAAGGAGCAGGCCAAGAAGGAGCCGACGCCGACCGACGGCAAGTCCGCCCCGGCGACGGCCGTCTCCGCGACGCCTGCGCCCGCACCGACGGCAGCCGCAGCGATGGCGACCGCACCGGGTGCCGCCGCCGCGGACAAGGCGGCGCCGCCGCCGGCGCCCGTGGTGATCATCACCGGTCCTGCGACCACCAAGACCGCGCCGTGGATCAAATGGGCGGCGGTGGCGAGCCTGGTCGTCATCCTGTCGCTCTCGGCGACGGTGGGCTACCTGCTGTTCGGTCACAAGCCGGTCGCTCCGGCGCCGAGCGCGCCGCCGCCCGTCGCCGTCGCGATGGGGCGCGCCTCCGACGACAAGCCGGCCACGGCGATCGACGACCACCGCCCCGCCGCGCCCGCGCCGCCCAGCATCGGTCCGGCGAGGCCGACCTCGCCACCGACGCAGCCGAGCAAGCCGCACGGCGCGACGCAGCCCAAGGCGCCCGGTCCGAGCGGCAAGCTGTCGCAGGAGCAGAAGCTGCTCCTCGATCTCTACGGGAACCACGGCTCGTCGGAGACCGCCGCCCACCCGATCCCGGTGCCGACGAAATCGCAGGAGCGCGAGCAGCCGCGGGTGGACAACGACCGGATCATGGCGGTCGTCAACGGTCACAAGCGCGACCTCTCCGACTGCTACGAGGGCGAGCTGCGGCGCACCGGCGGCGATCCCAGCCTGCGGAAGGCGAAGGTCGTCATCCGCGTCAAGGTCGGGATCTCGGGCCGCGCGACGGGCGTCGACCTGGCCGGACTCGAGGGCTCCCAGGACCTCGGCACCTGCCTCAGCAAGCGCATCCGGGGGTGGAGCTTCCCGTCGCAGGGCTCGGAGTACGAGGCCGAGTTCCCGATCCACCTGCAGGCGCAGTAGTCTACTTCTCGCCGAGCCTCCGTCGGAGCGCGGCGAGGCGCGTCCCCAGCACCGCCAGCGCCACCGAGAGCGCGAGCAGCAGGCCGAGCGCCGCGCTGGCCAGCCCGAGGAGCAGCCCGCGCGAGCCGCGCGCCACGCGCAACGGCCCGAGCGGAGCCAGCTCCACCGCGCCCGCCACCTCGTCGGACGCCGCCACCACGCTCACGTCGGCCGTCTGAAGACCCTGCACCGCGCCCGCGACGAGGCGCCGCACCTCGCTCTCCGCCGTCGGCAGCGGGAGGCGCCCGCGCAGGAGCACCGAGGCGGTCGGCCGCGCGTAGGCGGCCGGCGCGTGGAGGGCGTCCTCGTCGGGCAGCGCGAGGTGCACGCGCGCCGAGGTGACTCCCGGGAGCCGCTCCAGCGTGCGCTCGAGATCGGCGGCGATCGAAGCCTGGAGCCGCGCGCGCTCGGCGGTCGCCGACGGCAGCAGGCCCTTGTCGGCGAACGCCTCGCCCACGCCCTCGTGCGCGCGCCGCGGCAGGCCCCGCGCCTCGAGCACGCGAAAGGCCTGGGTCGCGTCGCCGTGCGACACCACCACCATCCACCGCTCCGCGCCGTCGTCGGGCGCCTTCTCGGCGGCGAGGCCCGCCCCCTCGAGCGCCGCCACCGCCTCGTTCGCCTGTCGCTCGTCGAGGCCGTGCTCCAACTCGACGCCGCAGCCGGCGAGCGCGGCGAGCGCCGCGGCGCCTCCGACCCGAATCGTCCGACGGCTGGCCCGCATCGAAGCGAGCGATGTTACGACGGCGCGCTCCCCGGGTCCATCGCCGGACGGGCGCCGGCTTGCGTGGCGGTGGCGCGTGCGCTTCACTTGGCGCCCTTCGCAGCCCTTCCACGATTGGAGGATCCCCGATGCGTCCCTCTGCCCTGCCCGGCGTCTTCGCCGCCGCCGCCGTCGCCCTCGCCGCCCCCGCGTTCGCCGACGGCCCGACCTTCAAGAACCTCCAGGTGCTGCCCAAGAAGATCGAGAAGGATCAGCTCAAGGCGATCATGAAGGCGCAGGCGCGTGCGCTCGGCGTGGACTGCGACCACTGCCACGACATGCCCGACACCGACAAGGAGACGAAGAACAAGAAGGCCGCCCGCGAGATGATGCGCATGACGATGGAGATCAACGCGCGCTACCTGCAAGGCGAGACGCGCGTGACCTGCGACACCTGCCACCGCGGCAAGGAGAAGCCCGACTCCGTCGAGAAGAAGTAGCGGGACGCCGGGCGGGGGCTACCGACGGCGCGGCGGCGGGCGGCGGCGGCGCGTGTCGGTCTCGCGCGGCCCCTCGACGGCCCGCCCTCCCGC
>JAJXSP010000014.1 GCA_021784515.1 Myxococcales bacterium
GCGCTCGGTGATCGCGGTGGTGCGCTGCACCTGCGGCACCGCCGGCTCCCGCTGGTCCGTGTCGTCTCCGAGCGGCGCCGGCCGCGTGATCGCCGTCGCCTCGCCGTCGAGCGGCGGCAACCCCTCGTCGCTATCGACGACGATCACCGACGGGCGATCGGCCGAGGAGGCGGCCACGACGATCGCGTGGAGGAACGCCTCCACCGTCGGGAAGCGCTCGTCGGCCTGCTTCGACATCGCGCGCGCGATGGCGCGGTTGACGCCCTCGGGCACGTCGGCGATCGGCGGCGGGTGGTGGTGCGCCACGCGCGCCGCCGCGGCCGGCACGTTCGAGGCGTTGAACGCCATCTCGCCGGTGAGCAGCTCGTAGGCGATGGTGCCGAGCGCGAACTGATCGGTGCGCGCGTCGACCTTTCCCCCCAGCAGCTGCTCGGGCGCCATGTAGGGCACGGTGCCGAGGATGGTGTTCACCCCGGTCAGCTCGACGCCGCCGCGGATCTTGGCGATGCCGAAGTCGACGACCTTCACCGAGTCGGTCTTGAGGAGGATGATGTTCTCGGGCTTGAGGTCGCGGTGGACGATCTCGCGGCCGTGGGCGAAGTGGAGGGCGGAGGCGACCGGCACCAGGATCCGCATCGCCTCGGGCAGCCCGAGCTTGCCGCGCGCGATGCGCTTGCCGAGGTGCTCGCCGTCGAGGTACTCGAGGACGACGTAGGGCACGCCCTCCTCGGTGACGTTGTAGTCGAACAGCGTGACGATGCTCGGGTGGTCGAGGGTGGCGACGATCTCTGCCTCGCGACGGAAGCGCAGCAGCGCCTCGAGGTTCCCGAGCATCGAGACGTTGAGCATCTTGACGGCGAAGCGCTTGGGCAGGCGGAGGTGCGTCGCCTCGAACACCTTGCCCATCCCGCCCTCGCCGATCAGTCGGTCGATGCGGTAGGTCTCCACCAGCACCGCGCCGATGTGCTCATCCACGGCGCGCGATTGTAGGGGAAGGAGGAGGAGCGCGCCATCAGGAGTGCGCGCAGCGGCTCCTGGACACGACCGTTGACGATCCGTTCGTAGCCTTCCGTTCACGGGAGCGCCCGTGGGCCGCGTCGAGAGCGGCCTGGAGTTGGCCGACCGCTTGCTGACCCGGCACGCGACCGAGAGGAAACCATGATGAACCTTGCCCGGACAGCCTCCTGCCTCCTTGTCGCCATCGTCGCCCACGGTGCCGGCGCCCTCGCCTGCGGCCATGGTGGCGGAGGCGGTGGTGGCAGCGGCAGCGACCCGTACGCGAACCTGATCTCCGACGCCGCCGACCCCGCCGTGGCGACGAGCGGCGCGGCCTCGCTGGTGGCCTTTGCGCTCAGGAAGGGCGATGGCACCGGGGCGGTCGCCGCCGTCCGCGTCGCCGAGCTGGGCAGGGTCCTCGACGCGAGCCCGATCGTGCTCGCGAGCAACACGGACAGCGCCGCGCACGCGGCCGTCGCTCCCGCCGCGGACGGGTGGGCCGTGGCCTGGCAGGAGCGCGGCGCCATCTCCAGCGCGATGGTCGCCTCGGACGGGACGGTCAGCGCGCCGCTCCTTCTCGCCAGCCGGGGCGACTACGACGCGTTGCCGGCGATCGCAGCGGGAGGCGGCGGCTTCCTCGTCGTCTGGATGGGATCGACGGCGGACGGCCAGCCGGCGGTGCTCGGCATCCGGCTCGACGGCACCGGCGCCGGGCCCGTGACCACCTTGGCGACCCAGGGCTCCTTCGCCGGCCATCCGTCGGTGGCGAGCGACGGCACGCGCTTCCTGGTCGTGTGGCCAGGCGCGGCCGGCGACGGGCCGAGCGGCGTCGTCGGGCGCCGCTTCGACGCGCGGCTCGGGGCGGTCGACGCGGCGCCGATCGCCATCGGACCGTCGACCGGCGCCCGGATGTCGGCGACGTGGGACGGCGCGGGCTTCCTCGTGGCGTGGGAGGACGAGACCGCCCAGAACGTCGAAGTGACGAGCGTCGGCGCCGATGGTCGGGTCGGCCCGAGCCTGGTCATCGCCGGCGCGCAGGATGGCCAGCTCGCGGGCCCGCGCATCTCCTCCGACGGAAACGGCGCGTTCGTGGCGTGGCAGGATGGGTCCGGCAACGTCCTCGGACGCGCCATCCTCCGCGACGGCACCCTGGGCACGACGACGACGCCCGTCGCCAGCGCGACCTCTGGCGTGTTCCATCAGTGGCCTGCGCTCGCCCCGGCGCCCGCTCCGGCCGACGGCTACCTGGCCGTGTTCGAGTCGATCGCCGGCCACTCGGAAATCCACGGCACCCGCACGAGCAGCGACGGCGCGACGATCCTCGACGGCAACTTCGCCGTCGTCCATTCACAGCAACCGAGCCTCTTTGGCTGCTCGATCGCGGCGGGGCAGGCCGCGGCGCCGAGCGGCCGCACCGTGGCGTTCGCCGCGATCCTCTTCCTCGCGCTGCTCTTCCGTCGGCACAGGGCTCGGCTCGCCGCGACCGCGCTTGTCAGCGCGCACCTTCCCCGCTAGCGTCTCGCGCGATGGCACGCGCCGCTCTCGCCAGGCTCGTCGCCGCGACGGGGCCGACTCGCCGCGAGGTGCTCGGCCTCGGTGCCCTGGCGCTCGCCGGCGCTTCTTGCCGCCGCACGCCAACCGCATCGGAGCACGGCCGCCCCAAGCCCGCCATGGACGGCGCGCGCGCGGGCCGGGTCCTCGCCGCCGAAGACTGGCGCACGCTCGCGGCCGCCACCGAGCGCATCCTGCCCTCCGACGACGGCCCCGGCGCGCGCGAGGCGCACGTCATCGACTTCCTCGACGGCCAGCTGGCGACGCGGGAGTTCGCGCCGCTCGCGCCGACGTTCCGCCGCGGCGCCCGCGTCCTCGACGACAGCGCCGCGCGCGAGCACGGCCGGCCGTTCGCCGACCTTGCGCCGGCCGACCAGGACGATCTGCTCGTTCGGCTGGCCGAGGCGCGCCTGCCCGTGCCCCGCTTTCCCCAGGTCGACTTCTACCGGCTCCTGCACAACCTCACGCTCGAGGGGTTCCTCAGCGACCCGCGGCATGGCGGCAACTTCGAGCAGGTGGGATGGCGCAGCATCGGCTTCCCCGAGCCCGCCCGTCGCCGGCGCGGCGACCGCCCGTGCCACTGACGGCGCGGCGCGAGAGCTTCGACGCCTGCGTCGTCGGCTCCGGCGCGGGGGGCGCGCCCGTCGCCGAGGCGCTCACCCGCGCGGGAATGCGCGTGCTGGTCCTCGAGAAGGGGCCGCGCTACACCGAGGACGACTTCGTCCACGACGAGCTCGCCATCTGCCGCCGGAGCTTCTTCGTCCCGAGCCTGCTCGACGAGCCGCGCAGCGTCGTCCCCGACGGCGGCGGGCCCGCCGCCCGCTCGAGCCTGGGCTGGATCTCGTGCTGCGTCGGCGGGGGGACGGTGCACATGAGCGGCTTCTTCTACCGCCTGCACTGCGAGGACCTGCGCCTGGCGAGCGAGCTCGGCACTCTGCCCGGCGCCGCAATCGCCGACTGGCCGTTCGATCTCGACGCGCTCGAGCCCTTCTACGACGAGGCCGAGCGCATCCTCGGCGTGAGCGGCCAGACCGGGGCGAACCCATTCGAGCCGCGCCGCACGCCCTACCCGCTCGGGCCGCTGCTCGCGCACCCGGCCTCCGCGCTCGTCGAGCAGGCGGGAGCGCGGCTCGGCCTGCACGTGTTCCCGACGCCGCGCGCGGTCGTCTCGGCGGACTACGACGGCCGCCCGGCGTGCGCCTACTGCTCGTTCTGCGGCAGCTACGGGTGCGAGAACCGATCGAAGTCGTCGATGCCGGTCACCTTCCTCGCGCGGGCCGAGCGCACCGGCCGCCTCGTGCTCCGGCCGCGCTCGATGGTCACCGAGGTGGTGACCGCGCGGGACGGTCGCGCCCGCGGCGTGCGCTACCTCGACGGCACGGGCGCGCAGCACGAGGTCTCGGCGCGGGTCGTCGTGCTCGCCTGCTCGGCAATCGAGACGGCGCGCCTGCTCCTCTCGAGCCGCGGCCCGGCGCACCGCGACGGCCTCGCCAACTCGAGCGGCGCCGTCGGCAAGAACCTCATGTTCCTCGCGTACGCCTCGGGCAGCGGCCGCTTCGCGTTGCCCTCGCCGCACTTTCCGTCGAGCGCGCGAAGGCTGCCGTTCCTCGACCGGTCGGTGCAGGACTTCTACCTCGCGCCGCGCGCGGGCCTGCCCTACCCGAAGGCGGGCACGCTCATCTTCCTGCTGCCGCACGTCAACCCGATCTTCCAGGCGGAGCGGCTGGCCTCGCCGCCGGGCAGCCGGTTTCCCGTCGCCGGCGCCGCGCTCAAGCGCCGGCTGCGCGAGTTCTTCCTCGAGTCGGCGACGCTCGAGTGGGAAGCCTTCGCCGAGTTCCTGCCCAACCCCGGCTGCGAGGTCACGCTCGACCCGGACCTGAGAGATCGCTTCGGGCTGCCGGTCGCGCGGCTGCGCACCGGCGTCCATCCGGCGAGCCTGGCGGCGGCCGATTTCCTGGCCCAAAAGGGGCGCGCCGTCCTCGAAGCGACCGGCGCGAACGCCCTCGCGTCGACGACCGACGAACCCATCTACCCCGTGCTCCAGGCAGGCACGGCGCGGATGGGACACGACCCGCGCGACTCGGTGCTCGATCCGACCGGGCGGGCTCACGACGTCGCCAACCTTTACGTCACCGACGGGAGCGGCTTTCCCTCGTCGGGCGGGGCGCCGTTCACGCTGACGATCATCGCCAACGCGCTGCGCGTGGCGTCGCACATCGTGGCGCGCGCGCGGCGTCGCGAGCTTTGAAGTCGACCCTCGCCCGGGGACCTCTGCGGGGCGCGGCTTTCAGCATCTGCCGGAGCTCGTCGCGGTGCGTATCCCGTCAATGCCGGTGGCGGTGGTGCAAGTCCGGCAAGTGCGGGTGCTCGTGCTCGATCGCCTCGTGGCGGTGCCGGTGCGCGTGCGGCGCGTCGCCCTCCCCTCCCCCGTGCTCGTGGCGATGGTGCTCGTCGTGATCGTGCAGGTGCTCGTGCTCGATCGGCTCGTGGACGTGCCGGTGCCCGTGCGACTCGGTCGCCAGCAGCGCGATCCCGGCCGCCATGAGGAGCGCCGCCGCCCCGAGCGCCACGCCCGGCCGCTCGCCGAGGATCGCCACGGCGGCGAGGGCGCCGGCGAAGGGCGCGGTGGCGAACACGGCGCCGGTGCGCGCGACGCCGAGCGAACGGAGGGCGTGCACCGTCAGCGCGAGGCTGGCGCCGACGCCGAGCGCGCCGATGGCGAGCGCGCCGACGAGCGGCCCGATGGGCGGGATGCGGTCGCCGTGGGCAACCGCGAGCGCGAGGCCCAGCGCGCCGGCGCCGAGCCCCTTGCCGGCGGCGATCGCGACCGGCCGCTTGGCGGCGACGAGGCGCGTCAGGTTGTCGTCGATCGCCCAGCCGAGGCACGCCCCGGCGACGAGCAGCGGCCCCCACCACGCGCCGCCGCCGCCGTGCCCGATCCCGATCAGCGCGGCCCCGCCGACGACGAGCGCGAGCGCGAGCGCCCCCCGCCTGCCGAGCTGCTCGCCGAAGAGGAGCGCGGCGAGGAGCGCGGTGAAGACCGCCTGCAGGTTGAGCAGCAGCGACGCCGCCACCGCGCTCGAGCGGGCGAGACCGGCGAAGAGCAGCACCGGGGCGACCAGGCCGCCGACGAGGATCATCGCACCCAGCGCCGGCAGGTCGCGGCGTGACGGCGGCGCCTCGCGCGACGGCACGAAGGCCGCCACGGCGGCGAGCAGCGCGCCCGCGCCGAGGTAGAGCAGGCCCGACAGCATCACCGGCGCCACCTCGACGCCGAGCCTTTTTCCGACGGGGGCGACGAGCCCGAAGAGCAGCGCCGCACCGCCCGCTTCCAGCCAGGCGCGCCGGGCGGTCACGGTGCCCGTCGAGCCGCGCGCGTCATAGCCACGCGCGGAGCTGGTAGGCGAGCCACTGCAGCAGCCGCGACCAGCGCGGGACGCGGAAGCGCTCGGGCGCGATCTCCGTCGAGCGCTCGAAGTCGGCGGAGAGGTGGGCCTCCACCGCCGAGGCGAAGACGGGGTCGAAGACGTTCGCCGTCACCTCGAGGTTGTAGCGCCAGCTGCGGTGGTCGAGGTTGTAGCTGCCGACGGTGGCCCACTCGCCGTCCACCGAGGCGGCCTTCGCGTGCATCATGCCGAAGCTCCACTCGGCGATCCGCACGCCGCGGCGGAGCAGGCGCGGGAAGGCCGCGCGCGAGGCGAGGTCGACGAGCAGGATGTCGGAGCGCGCCGGCACGAGCACCCTTACGTCGACGCCGCGCTCCACCGCCGCCCCGAGCGCCCCGGCGATGGAGTGGTCGGGGATGAAGTAGGGGTTGGCGATGCGGATGGTGCGCCGGGCGCGATGGATGGCGGCGAAGAACGAGCGGCGGATCAGCGAACGGTGGCTGGTCTCGTGGTTGCCGATCACCTGCACCGCGACGCCGGCATCACCGTCGAAGAGCGCCGCCACGGGCGGCTGCCAGGGCATGCGGCGGTCGCGGTCGGTGCAGCGGTTCCAGGTGCCCGCGAACAGCCCCGCCAGCGACCACGCCGCCGGCCCATCGACCGCCATGTGAAGGTCGCGCCAGAACTCGCCGGCGCGGGCGTAGCCGTCGTACTCGTCGGCGAGGTTGAGCCCGCCGAGGAAGCCGATCCGGCGGTCGACCACGAGCACCTTGCGGTGGTCGCGCCGGAGCAGCCCCCAGCGGGCGCGCCACGGTGCCACCGGGCGGTAGACGACCGCCCGGCCGCCGGCCGCCTCGAGCGCCGCGAACCACGCCGACGGCAGTCCGAACGATCCCATCCCGTCGCACAGCAGGCGCACCTCGACGCCGCGGCGGGCGGCGGCCTCGAGCGCGTCGAAGAAGGCGCGGCCGGTGCCGTCGCCGGCGATGGTGTAGCTCTCGAGGAGGATCTCGCCCTGCGCGCCCGCGATCGCCTCCAGCATCGCCGGGTAGGCGGCCTCGCCTCCGACGAGGAGCCTCGTCTGGTTGCCGTGAGTGACACCCTGGCGCGAGGCGGCGAACGGCGACAGCCCGGGGATTCCGGCCGGCGTGGCCGAGCGCGGTCGCACCCGCTAGTACCTCGCCCCGCACCGGATCGGCCGCGGCCCGGGCAGGCGCACCCTCGGGCGGGCGGGGTCGAAGATCGCCGGATCGTCGGCGCGCAGCGGCCGCCCCCGCGCGCGCAGCTGCTCGATCACCACGTCGCGCATCGGCGCGCCCGCCTCGTCGATCGCCACCTCCACCTTGCCGGCGAGCGGGCCGAAGTCGTCGCCGCCGAGCGCGAGGAAGTCGCTGGTGGCGACGGTGTAGAGGCGCGCGTCGTCGAGCGGGCGCCCGTCGTCGAGGGTGAGCGCCACCTCGAGCGCGCCGCCGCGGCACGACGCCTCGGCGCGCAGCCCCGACAGCGAGAGGATGCCCTTCGCTCCGGCGAGGTTCGCGACGATCAGCCGGCGCAGCTGCGCGCCGGGCATGCGCACGCGGGTCACGCGGTTGTCGAAGGGCAGCGCCTCGTAGAGCGAGCCGAAGGTCAGCTCGCCCG
Source organism: Myxococcales bacterium (assembly GCA_021784515.1). Classification (GTDB taxonomy): domain Bacteria; phylum Myxococcota_A; class Polyangia; order Palsa-1104; family SHYY01; genus SHYY01. The sequence continues at coordinate 7,572 of JAJXSP010000014.1, forward strand.
CCGGGAGGTCGGCCCGCAGCCCGCCGCCGTTGGTGAGGCCGATGTCGGCGCCGGCGACGCTGCGGCGCAGGGCGTCGGCCACGAGGTTGCCGAGCGGAGACTCGACCTTGAAGGCGCGCGGCACCGGCGTCTCGAGGCGCACGCCGAGGCGCTCGGCGCGACGGGAAGCGGCCTTCGCGATGTCGTCGGCGAAGGAGGCCGCCACCCGCGCCTCGGCGACGACGGGCCGCCCCTCGTAGGTCGCCGCGACGAGACGGTGGCCGCGGGCGCGCTTCGGATCGCAGGTCGGCACGCCGTCGGTCACCTCGCCGCAGATCTCCGTCGGCGGGTAGACCTTCGCGCGGCCGGGGATCGGGCGCCCGGTGGCGCGATCGACCTCGAGGTCGATCCGCGAGAAGGCGACGCCGTAGGAGAAAGCCTGCGCGACGGGGATCCCGTGAACGATCGCCGAGACGCCCTGGTGGGTGTGGCCGCCGAAGATGGCGTCGACCGTCCCCTCGGGCAGGCGGCGCGCGATCGTAAACAGCTCGGAGTCGGGCAGGCACGACGAGAGATCGTCGGGGCGGTCGAAGCGCGCGCACTCGCCGCCCGCGTGCGCGACGAGGATCACCACCTGCGCGCCCGCCTTGCGCACCTCGGCCGCGGTCCGGATCACCGCCGGCACGAGCGGCTCGATGCGAAGCCCGCCGAGGTTGAGCTTGATCGTCGTGCGCGGCGTCTCCTCGGTGGTGGCGCCGATGATCCCGATCTTGATGCCCGCGCGCTCGATCAGGGTGAAGCGGCGCACCGCCGGGGCGCCCGGGGGCAGGCCGGTCTTCTCGTCGATGATGTTGCAGGTGAGCCAGGGCTGTCGCGCCTCGCGGGCGCGGGCGGCGAGCGCGCCGCGCGGGTCCTCGCCCGGCGCCTGCGGCGTCGCGTGGGGGCCGACCGGGCCATAGTCGAACTCGTGGTTGCCGATGGCGGAGGCGTCGTAGGCGAGCTCGTTCATCGCCCTCACCGTCGCCGCGCCCTCGCCGAGGTTGGAGAGCACCGTGCCCTGGAGCATGTCGCCCGCGTCGAGCAGCACCACCCGCCCGGGGTGCGAGCGCCGCGCGCTGTCGACGTAGCCGGCGAACAGGGCGAGCCCGCCGCGCGAGGCGATGGCGTGCGCCCCTCCGTCGAGGGTCACCTCCTCGCGGGTCGCCTCGAGGTGGCCGTGGATGTCGGTGGTGCCGAGCAGCACGAGGGTCGTCGCCTCGCCGGCCGCCGCCGCGACGGCGCGGCATACGAGCAGGGCGAGCAGGGCCGAAGCAACGCGCATGGCCACCTTCATGCCACGAAACCTCGCGCCCCGCGCGGAGCGCCCGTTCCCGCTCCCGCCCGGTGCCTCGGGAGACGTGGTTGAAGATTATCGGCAGCGGCCTTACCGAAGTTGCGCGCCGGGCGTTGACTTCGCCGGGGCTTTGGGCAGAGAATTCCGGCGCCATGGCCGACGTTCCGGATCCCCTGCTGAACACCGACATCGGGAGCTACCGGATCACGTCGAAGATCGGCGTCGGTGGGATGGGCGCGGTCTACCTCGCCGTGCACCCCCTGATCGGCAAGCGCGTGGCGGTCAAGGTGCTCCACGCCGAGTTCGCCGAGAAACAGGACGTGGTCCAGCGCTTCCTCCAGGAGGCCAAAGCCGTCTCGGTCCTCCACCACTCGAACATCGTCGAGGTGATCGACTTCGGCCAGCTGCCGCCGAAGCAGCACAGCCTCTTCTATTGCGTGATGGAGCTGCTCGAGGGCGAGGTGCTGCGCGATCGGATGAAGGCGGCCGGGGCGATGCCCGAGGCGCAGGCGGCGCACATCGCAGCGCAGATCGCCGACGGCGTGGGCGCGGCGCACCGCGAGCACATCATCCACCGCGACCTCAAGCCGGAGAACGTCTTCCTCGTCGGGCCCGAGCGCGACACCGTCAAGATCCTCGACTTCGGCATCGCCAAGCTCACCGGCGAGGGCCAGGCCTCGATGCAGACGCAGGCCGGCCAGCTCCTCGGGACGCCGTCGTACATGGCGCCCGAGCAGTGCATGGCGCGCACGGTCGACGCGCGGACCGACGTCTACGCGCTCGGGATCATCCTGTTCGAGATGTGCTGCGGGCGGCTGCCCTTCATCGGCGAGGGTTACGCCGACCTCCTCATCAAGCAGATCAACGGCGAGACGCCCGCGCCACGTTCCATCAACCCCGACATCTCGTTGGGGATGGAGCACGTGATCCTGCGCGCGCTGCAGAAGGATCCGAGCCTCCGCTTCCAGTCGATGGACGAGTTCCAGGCGGCGCTCACCTCGCCGGCGCTGAGCGGGCCGCTGCCCGAGCTCGCCGGCTACGGCGGCGCGGATCCGGAGCAGACGCTTCTTTGCCCCGGCTCCGAGGGGGCCACGCTTCCGGGCGCGGCGGAGATCCGTTCGAACAGCGGCTCGCAGCCCACGGTGATGGGGCGGGCGCCGCGGTCGGGCGGCGGGGCATTGATCGGGCTGGTGGTGGTGGCGCTGCTGGTCGCCAGCGGCGCGGCGTTCCTGCTGCTCAAGGGCGACGGGCACGGCCCGCCGGCGCCCGCGACGATCGCCGCCGACGAGACGCCGAAGCCGCCGGCGCCCCCGCCGCCGCCGCAAGCGCCGGAGAAGGTGCACCTCCACATCACCTCCGAGCCGGCAGGCGCGACGGTGCAACGCGACGACGGCGCGGTGCTCGGCCAGACGCCGCTCGACGCGCTGCTCGACCCCGGCATCACCATCAAGCTCAGCGTCCACAAGGACGGATTCAAGGACGAGGCGCGCGCGGTGGTGATCGGCGAGCGCGACAAGACGCTGTCGCTCCAGCTGACCGCCGAGGCGCCGCAGCCGGCGCCCAGGGCGGCGGCCCACCACGCCCCGCCGGCGCACGGCGGGGGCCACAAGCCCGTCCCCACGAACCTCGGCGACGACATCCTCCGCCCGTCGCTGTAGTTCCCCCGTCGCTCCTTCACGGTCGCGGTTCCATCATCTTCCCGGCCGCCCCTACGGTCGCGGTTCCATCGCGCCCCGCCGTTCGCCCCGCGCGCTCCGCGATGGGCAACCCCGCCCGCCGTTCGCGCGTCCGAACCGACGACATCCGCCCGTGGATGCCCGCGTGCCGGCGGCTTGACACCCGGGGAGCCGCGCGGTATTCGAGAGCCCCTTTTTCCCCCGGCCGACGATCGGCCGCATACCCCTTCTCGGGTCCCCTCTGGGAGAAACATGATTCGGCGTACCGCCCTTGCGCTCCTCGCTGCCGGCCTCGCCGCGTCGCCCTGCCGCGCCGAGGTGATCCAGCTCCTCGACAAGACCCAGGTCTCCGGAAAGATCCTCCACTACTTCGACGGCGTGTTTCAGGTAGAGACGGCGGGCGGCCAGAAGGTGGACGTGCCGCGCGACAAGGTGAAGTCGATCACCTTCCAGCTGCCGCCGCCGCGCGCCGAGTTCTCGACGCCGGAGAAGACCTTCCAGCGCTGGCACGAGGCGCTGGGGAAGGGCGACGTGGGCAGGCTCGTGGACTGCTACGCGCTGATGTACCAGGGGCTGCTCGGCGCGCAGATGTCGCAGTCGCCCGACGAGCTGAAGAAGATGCAGAAGGACATCGAAGGGACCCGCTTCGACGTGAAGGGCTCGAAGGTGACCGGCGACACGGCGACGCTCAAGGTGCAGCGCACCAAGGGCGACGACGTGATGACCGCCGAGCTGCACCTCGTGCTCGAGAACGGCGAGTGGAAAATGACGCCCTGACCCCTCGATGCTCCGTCGCGTCCCAGCCCTGCTCGCCGCGCTGAGCATCGTCGGCGGCCTTCCTTTGGGCATACGATCGCCCGCTGCCCTCGCCGACGTCGCGCCCGCCGCGCCATCGATCGATCCGCTCGCGGCCCGTGCGCGCGTCGATCCGCTCGGCGCCTTCCGGGCCGACGCGACGCCGACGCCGCCCGCGACGAGCCCGGCCGTGCCGTCGCCGAAGTCCTGCACCAGCGACGCCCAGTGCGAGGGGCGCAGCTACTGCGACGCCGGTCACTGCGTCGAGGTCGAGAAACGCACCTGGGCGCTGGTCTACTTCCACAAGGAGAGCAAGGAGGGCACGAGCTACCGCCACGTCCTGCCCTTCTACTGGCACTGGTGGACGAAGGACCACTCCGTCCGCATCGTGCTGCCCTTCGCCGCCGAGGCGCGCAAGGGCGACCACACCGTCGGCGCGGCGCCGCTCCTCCTGACCGGCTGGTCGTCGAATCGCAAGACCGGCGACTACCGCGCCCTCGTCCTCGGCCACTCCTGGTTCTCGCGCTCGGGCGACGAGAGCACCGCGGTGGTGTTCCCGCTGGTGTGGCACTTCTCCGACGCGACGACCGACTCGACGTCGATCTTCCCGCTCGTCTTCATCGGCCACAACCGCGTCGGGCAGACCAGCCGGCTGACCGTCTTCCCGTTCTTTCACCTTCAGCGCGACGACAAGGCGAGGCAGCGCCTCTACCTCACGCCGCTGGGCGGCTACCAGGTGGACGACGAGCAGGGCACGAAGCAGTTCATCGGCGTCGCGCCGCCGTACTACCACCGCAGCGATCCGCGGCGCACCGTGGACGTGCTCTTCCCGCTGGTGCTGCGCTGGTCGGATCGCGAGGACCACACCACCACCGTCGTCGTCGGCCCGTTCGTCCGGCACTCCAATCCGGAGGGCTCGACGACGTCGCTGCTGCCGCTGATCTGGTTCTTCTCCGACAAGGCCAGCGGCGCCTCGACCCTCCTGGTGCTGCCGATCTTCGCCTCGCACGCCTCGCCGGGCCTCTCCGTCCGCGTCTTCGGCCCCTTCTACGACTACCAGAGTTCGAAGGGCTGGTCGTCGGGCCTGTTCCCGGTGGCGATGTTCCAGGATCTCGACGGGCGCTCGCACCAGATGGTGCTGCCGCTGTTCGCGCACCGGCGGGACGAGCGCGCCGGCACCGACACCACCGGCGTGCTCAATACCTACTTCCATAAGAGCCGCGACGGCTGGGACGGCGGCTTCCTGCCGCTGCTCTTCGGCGGCCGCCACGGCGACGTGAAGTACGCCTCGGTCGCCGGCGTGTACTACTACCGCGGCGATCGCCACGGCTCGACCCACGTCCTCGGCCCGATCTACGCGCGCTCGACCGACCGCGGCTACTCCGTCGGCCTGATGCCGATCGCCCACTTCGGCTCGGAGGACGGCGCGCGCACGAGCTGGCTGCTGCCGCCGCTGTGGCTGCACACCGACGACCCGAAGACGCACAGCCAGTACACGATGATCGGGCCGGTGTTCCGCGCCGCCTCCGACGGCCAGCGCACGCAGGGCGTGTTCCCGCTGGCGTGGGGCATCGACCGCGGGCCGCGCCACCTCGACCTGGTGCTGCCGTTGTTCGCGCGTTACCGCGACGAGGAGCGGCGGTCGAGCGCGCTGTGGATCGGCCCGTACGTGCGGCTCCACGACGAGCGCCGCGGCACGACGACGAACCTCTTCGTGCCGCTGTTCGCGCGCCACGACGCGCCCGGCTACCACGTCACGGTGCAGTTCCCGTTCTTCTGGCGCGTCGTCGAGGGCGACGAGACCGACACGGTGGTGTTCCCGCTCTACGGGCGCGTGCGCCGCCCCGGGCACGCGACCGACGTGCTGTTCCCGCTGGTGTGGCGCTTCGCGTGGAAGGACTCCTCGACGCTCGTCGTGGGGCCGTTCTTCCACCACGCGCAAGGCGGGCGCAGCGACGGCGGCCTGGTGCCGCTGTTCGGGTGGGGAGGAAACGAGTCGCGGCGCTGGGCCTGGGCGCTGCCGCTCCTCTTGTGGCACCAGCACGACGCGAAGGCAGGCACGTCGCTCACCATCATGGGGCCGTTCGCCTGGCAGCGCCTCGCCGACGGCTGGACGAACGTGCTTGCGCCGCTGTATGGGGCGTGGCGTCGGGGCCCGACGACGCGCTTCCTCGGCCCGCTCATCTTCCACTCCGACAACCGCGACGAGGGGACCTCCTTCAACCTCGTCGGGCCGTTCTACACGTCGTCGTCGCCGCACCAGACCGACGCCGGCCTGGTACCGCTCGTCTTCGCGCGCAAGCACGACGACGGGCGCTGGGGCGCGGGCGTGGTGCCGCTGTTCTACGCCCACCGCAAGAGTGAGGGCTTCACGCTGCTCACGCCGATCATCGGCTTCTCGACGTACCCGACGGGCGCGCGCGGCTACGTCGGCCTGATCTACTTCCGCCACGACGACGACGGCTACACCGCCGCGTTCTTCCCGCTCTTCTACCAGTCGCGCGATCGGCTCGCCAACCACTTCACCAGCCTGCTCATCCCGCTCTACGTGCACAGCACCTCGCCCGAGGGCTCGCTCACCGCGGTCACGCCGCTGGTGTGGCGGAGCATCTCCGTCGAGTCGGCGACGACGCTGGCGCTGCCGCTGTACTTCGACCACGACACCTTCCACGAATCGCGCACCACCGGCGTCCTGCCCTTCTACATCCGCCACCACAGCAACGCCGAGAGCTCCACCACGCACGTCGTGCTGCCGCTGCTGCTGTACGTCCGCAAGGCCCCCGAAGGGCACGACGTGGTGGTGTTCCCGATCGTCTGGAGCCTCGTCAGCAAGGGCGAGGTCGCCTCGCGCACGACGGTGGTCGCCCCGATCTTCTGGGACTTCATCCGCGGCGAATCCCGCACGCAGGTGCTCTTCCCGTTCTACATGCACGCCAGCCGGCCCAGCGCCGACTACACCCTGGTCGCGAACTTCTACTACAAGCGCGGCAGGGGCCCCGCGGAGGGCAGCTATTACTGGAACCTGTTCCCGCTGTTCGACTTCGCGCGGCCGCGCAAGGGCGACGTCGAGTGGAACATCCTCGGCGGCGTGGTGGGCTACACGCGGATCGGGAAGAACCGCACGCTGAAGCTGTTCTTCGGCCTCGAGATCCCGCTCTCCTCGCCGAAGGTGGCGATGGCCCCGACGGGTACGTTCTTCACCTCGACGCCGGCGGTCCGCGGCGGCGGGCTGTTCTGATTCCGATCTACATCGCCTCGATCACGAGCGACCCCACGTTGCCGCCGGCCGTCTGCGCCGCGCGGTCGTAGACGAACTCGGTGAGGTAGCGCGTCCCGCCGTCGCTGACCACGTGCGGGTAGAAGCCATAGCCCTTCGGACCGGCGCGGAGCGTCGTCGGCTTGCCCCAGGCGCCGCCGCTCTTTTCCGCCTGCATCAGCGCCGCCTGCTGCTGGTCCTGGTAGAGCACCTGCACCGTCGATCCGTCGGCCGAGATCGCCGCGCCTGCGCCCACCGGGTGCTGTCCGTCCGCGCGCAGGCCGTCGTCCACCACCTCGGGCGCCATCTCGGCGGTCGCGCCCTGCACCGTCTTGTAGAGGAGGCGGTCGCCGATCGCGTCCTGGTAGGCGACGTGGAGCGTGCCGTCGGGGGCGAGCGCCGCGGCGGCGAACTGCCCGACGTCGGTGAGCGGGTCGTTGCCGTCGATGAACGAAACGGCGAAGGTGCCGCCGGACTCGCGCGCGAGCTTGAGGTCGCCCTGCTCGCGATCGTAGTAGACCACCTCGCGCCCGTCGCCGCCGCGCAGGAGCCGCGCGAACAGCCCGGTCCCCTCGGGCAGATCGGGCGCCGCCGGCGGCGGGAGGTAGGCGACGCACGCCGCGCCGATGCACGCCTGGTCGGTGCCGCAGGCCATCGGGCAGGGGCTGGCGTCGACCGCCTTGCAGAGGCTGCCCTTCGTCTTGTCGGCCGGATCGACCGGCACGCACGCCTGCCCCTTGTCGCACAGGCCCGCGCACGGGATCTTCGTCTCGTCGAGGGTGACGATGGTCCAGTCGGCCGGGCCCGCCGGCGCGGCGCTCGTCGCGGTGGCCAGGCGCAGGCGCGACACGAAGCCCCCGGCGCCGTCGGGCAGGTCGCCCGAGAAGTAGGCGATCGTCGGCACGTCGGAGCCATCGAGCGAGAGCGAGGCGAAGCGGCCCGCCTGGCCGGCCATCGGCTTCTCGACGGCGGAGACGGTGAAGACGCGCGCCGTGTTGGCGGCGGCGAACTTCAGTTGGAGGTTGGTCGCGTCGAAGTAGGCGATGCGCGGCGTGCCGTCGCCGGCGAGCGCGATCGAGGTGTAGAGGCCGACGTCGTCGCCCGCGTCGGTGATGCCCTTGCGGTAGCCGCCCGGGTTCGTCACCGGCGAGTCGGTGGGCACGCCGTCCACCCACTGCCAGGCGATCGGCTTTCCGACGTCGCCGACGGCGACCTCGGTGTAGGCGAGGTCACCGTTGGCGTCGTCGTAGGCGCTGACGTGGATCACGCCGCCCCGCGCCACCGCGTCGGAGTAGCGTCCGACCTGATCGCGCGGGTCCTCGAGGTCGCCCTGGGTGAGCATCGGGGCGGGCGCCATGTCGGGGTTGGATTCCGAGTGACGGCAGCCCGCCGCGGCGAGCGCGCCGAGGGCGAGCGCACCGACGAGGGCGAAGCCGCGGCGACGGCGCCCAAGGAGGAGCAGCGCCGCCACGCCGAGCGCGAGCGCGCCGCGCGACGACGAGCCGCGCCCACCGACGGCGCACCCGCAGCCGCCGCTCGTCCCGCCGGTGGTTTCGCGCCCGTGGAAGTCGAGCCGGCCGACGTTGCCCGCCTCGTCGCGCACCTCGACCTTGACCGCGAGCGGGTCGAAGCCACCGGCCTGCGCGGCGTGGTCGGCGCGGCTCCACGGCGAGAAGCCGGCACCGGCGTCGACGCGATACTCGAGCGCCTCGGGCGGCGACACCGCGTCGCTGCCGTGGAAGCGCACCTCGTCGCCCGCGACCTCGAAGGTCCCCGCCGGCGCGACGGTGTCGACGATCGCCTCGAGCACTACCGGCGACGGGTCGGTCGTCGAGGGCTGTCCCGCCATGCGCGCGCGCACCGCGATCGCGTGGCGCCCCTGCAGCCACAGGCGCGGGTCACGCACCGTGGGGCGGCGGTCCGCCGAGTAGGGCGACCAGAGCCCGCTGCCGTCGAGGGACCACGACCACTCGAGCTCGCGATCGCCGCCGTCGATCCCCACGCCGCCGAGGTCGAGCACCACCCGCGGCTCGACGAGCGGGTCGAGCCCGCTGTCCACGCGGAACGCCTCCGTCGGCGGCGCCTGCACCTCCGCCACCGCCGCCATCGTCTCGGCGTGGAACCGCTCGGGGTTCGAAAGCGCGAGGTTGGCGAAGAAGGTGACGAACGTCTTGTTGTCGGTCGGCTCGATCGCCACGACGTCGAGGCCGATCCCCATCGTCGTCGGCAGCGCGATCGGCTTCAGGTTGCCCGCCACCTGCCCCACCGCGATCCCCAGCAGCGACGGGAACGCCTTGGCCAGCTTGTCGGGCGACTCGGAGAGCAGCGCGCTGTTGGTGACGCGCAGGTTGGAAAAGGCCTTCGTCAGATCGCCGAGCAGCGGCACCAGCTGCCCCTTGTCGTCGACGTCGAGCGAGAGCGGCATCGCGATGTCCGCCGTCAGCGTCATGATGCGGACGTAGCGGTCGTCGAAGAAGGCGTAGAAGTCGATCGCGAAGTTCGGCATCGCGATGGTGAGCAGCGGGTCCTTGATCGTCTTCTTGCCGTTCATGTCGACGTCGAAGGTGCCGTCGCCGATGGTGAAGCTCGGCTCCTGCTGCGGCCGCATGACGAGGTACATCGGCGCCGTGCCGCTCGGGATCAGGTCCGACAGCGACGGGATCAGCACGCCGACGGTCTTCGACGTGAGGAGCGCGACGCTCGGCGTGCCGATGTCGAGGCACAGCGCGCCCGCGTCGAAGGCCGCCCAACCCATCGTGTCGAGCTGGCTCTGGTGCACGCCGAGCGCGAGGTGGTACGGCTTCATGCCGAGCGGATCGACCTCGCCCGTCTCCTCCTGCCACTTCGCCACGGTGGGCGCCATCGGGGCGGGGCGCATCGGCACGCACGGGTTGTGCGGGTCGCCGTAGCCGCCGCCGGTGACGCCGAGCGACAGGCCGCCGGCCGGATCGGCCGTCACCTCGGCGTAAGCGCCCAGCACGGAGAGCAGATCCATCTTCGCGCTCGTCGACGGCGAGAGCGACGCGAACATCTTCCCCAGGTCGAGCTGTCCCGAGGCGCCGATCTCCTGCAGGCACTTGCCCATGCGCTGGCACTTGCCGCCGGTGCACGCATCGGCGAAGCCGTTGCAGTCCGACTTGTCGGTGCACTTGCTGCACAACGCGCCCTCGACGCCGGAGCCGACCTGGTCCTGCAGCGTGGTGGTGAGCTGCCCGATGATGAAGCCCTTGATGAAGCCAACGTTGGCGAGGCCGCAGGCGAGCACGTTGGTGAACCCGGGCTGCGGCGTGATGTCGAGCATGCTCTGGTCGAGGTTGCTCACCTTCGCCGTGACGGCGAGGCTGGTGAGGTGGGTCGTCGGATCGACGGCGAAGGTGATGGTCGGATCGAGCTCCACGTAGGGCGCCTGCGCGAACTTCGAGGTGTCGATCCCGAAGAAGCACTGCGCGGTGATCCCCAGCTGGTTGATGGAGATCGGGATCGGCGCCTCGGACTTGAGCCCCGTCTTCACCGTCGCGGCGAGCGCGTCCGGGGGCATCGGCGAGAGGCCGAACGACTGCACGTCGATGTCGAGGGTGCAGGTCTGGGGCTTGCCGTTGAGGCAGCAGACCTCGTTGCTGCCGCCGCACGAGGCGGGGATGTCGAACTTGGAGCCGTTGGGGAGCAGCGCGCCGACGAGCGCCTGTCCGTTCTGCCCGAGGTAGTCGAGCCCGCCCTGGGTCACGCGGACCTGGAGCGCGTTTTCGTGGCGGCGCTCGTCGGCGGGGAAACCGCCCTTGATCGGCTGCATGCAGGAGCAGCTCTGGCCCCCGCATGCGGCGAGGGCGAATGCCACGAACGGGAAGGCGCGGACGAGACGTCGCTTCATGGGGGTTCTCCTCGACGGCGACGGTATCGCCCGCCCAAGCGGGGGGTCAAGCGCCCGGGTGGCGCCGCTTGCCGGCGCCGCCTCGCGTGCTAGCGTCGCGGCGTGGGCTGTACCGACTGCGGCAACAAGGGCGGCTGCGACGCGCGGAAGCATGCGCAGCGGGAGCGCTTCGACGAGGCGCTCGGGCGCGTGTACCCCGACCGCACCTGGGGGAGGCTCGACGACGAGGCCCGCTTCGGCGCGGGCGTGGCCAGGAGCGAGGCCCGGAGGCTCGCGCGCGCGATCGCGGCCGGGCTCGAAGCACCCACCTTCTTCCGACCGGGCGGCGACGACGACCTGTGCGACTTCGTCTACGTGCTCTGCGTCGGGCGCGCGCCGGCGCTGCTCGAGGTGCGCGACGGGCTCGCCGCGCCCGAGGCCGGGCCGATCGAGGAGCGCTACCTGCGCCTCGCGCTCTCGTCGGTGGCGCGGCTCGGCGCGGTGCAGGAGGTGGCGATGTCGCTCGACCGCGCGGAGGTGATCGAGGCGCCGCGCTCGGGCGTGTTCGACCCCACCCTGCTCCGGCGGATGCAGAAGCTGGTGGCGCTGCTCGAGGACTCGGACGTCACGCACGTCGACTTCGGGATGATCGACCGGCCGCTCGAGGGCAGCGCGCCCGGCGCCTACGTCGAGCGTTTCGGCGTCGAGCCGCGGCTGGTCAACTTCCTCTTTTTCGCGCAGCCGGCGATGACACGCACGATCACGCCGGTCGGGCGCTGACCCGGTCGGTCCTTACAAAGTGACTTTCCGCTCGCTAGGGCGCGGGCGGCTTCACCACGATCAGCCGGCCGCCGATCGAATCGGCGACGTACGCCGTGCCGCTCCCGTCGACGACCGCATTCCTCGCGCGCGTGGCCGTCGGCGCCGTGGCGATGGCCTGGAGCGCGCCGTCCTTGGCGGCGTGCGCGACGGTGAGCGTCCCGTCCCCGCCCGCGGCCACGTAGAGCAGCCCGCGTGGCGCGAAATAGTCGATGTTGTCGACGCCGGCGGCGGTCTTTAGGCGCCCGGTGACGCGGCCCTGGTGCGCGAGGTCGAGCGCGACCGCGCCGTCGGTGCAGGCGACGAACAGCAGCCGGCGCGCGGGATCGAGGGCGAGCCCGCGCGGCCCCTCCTTGCCGCATCCCGGCGCAAACGTCGCCACCACCTTGCGCGCCCGCACGTCGATGGCGACCGTGCGGTCCTTGTCTTCGAGGTTGGTGTAGAAGACGCCGCGCGCGGCGTCGACCGCGTAGCCCTCGGGATCGCCGTCGAGCTTGAGGGCGGCGGGCGACGGCTTCCCGGCCGTCGGATCGACGATCGTGATCGTCCGATCGCGCGGCGTCGTCGCCCACAGCTCGTGCGTCGGGGCCACCCAGGCAATCCCGTCGGGCATGGCGGCGAGCTGGATGCACGCCCGCCGCTCGAGGGTGCGCGGATCGAATGCGCACAATCTGTCGTCTGCACGATTGCCGACCCACACGGCGCCGTCACCGACGGTGACGGAGCTCGGCCCCATATTCGGGCGACCGGGCCGCGGCGAGGGCGCCGTCGGGAAGCCGCCGATCGCGATCACCTTGCCGGTGGCGATATCGACCACGTCCACGTTGCCGGTATTGCCTGCCGGCACCCAGACGCGACGGTTCGCGGCATCGACGGCGAGGTAGTCCATGCCGACGGGCGGACCGCCCGGCAGCGCGATCGTGGTGGTGCCGAGGATGGTGGCGAAAGCGAGCGTTGCGAGCATGACCGGAGCGTATCGGTCGGCGAGCGCGACGGGTGACGGTTTTGGAAAAGGCTGCAATGCCCGAGGGGGCAGACCCTCACGGAGGGAGGCTTTCCATTCCGTGCCCTTTACGTCTTCCCGTTCCCGCTACCGTTCCCGTTCTCGCTCGCGAATCCGACGAACACCCCGAGCCCCGCGGTCATCCACGCCGACGCCGCGACGGCGAGCGCGCCCTGCGCCGCGAAGAGGACGACCCGGGCGAAGGTCCAAAAGTGGCGGCCAGCGAGCGCCCCGGCGGCGAGAGCGCCGAGCCAGAGCGGCGCGGTGAGGGCGAGCGCGACGGCGGCGAAGCGCAGCAGCGACGGCAGCGTGGCGAGCGCGAGCGCGAGCCCCTGCATCAGCGCCCGCTCCGGCGCGACGCCGGCGGCGGTGCGGGCCATCGCGATCCGGAAGGCGGCGGCGGTCAGCAGCGCGAGCAGGATCGGCGGGGCGACGGAAAAGGCGATCGCCGCGGCGCTGAGCGCGGGGCCGCGGCCGAGCGCGGCGACCGACATCGCGTTCACGCCGGCGAACAGGGCGAGCGTGCCGAGGATGGTCAGCTCGACGGCGCCCAGCGAAATAAAGGAGATCCCGCGCCGCACCGACGCCTTCACGAGATCGCGCGGCGGCGTGCCGGTGGCCGAGGCGACCGCGCCCGCGCGCGCCCAGGCGCCGAGCAGCGCCCCGACGCTGCCGCCGAGCAGGAACACCACCCCGGCGCGCCACCACGCGCCGTCCACGTCGCTCGCGAGGATCGACCGCGCGCCCGCCGTCGCCGTGCGCTCGGCGATCGCCGCCGTCGCCCCGGCGAGCAGCACCGTCGCCGCCACCGCCCGTCGGGCGAGCAGCGACCGCAGCGCATCCCGCATGGCATCGCGCGCCCGCATCGCCGGCGAATGGTAGCCGACCGAGAGCCCGGGCGGGAGCGATCCGGTCGCGCAGTGGTCGTGTAGATTGCGGGGCCATGAAGGTCCTCGTTCCGCTCGCCCTCTCGTCGCTGCTGCTCGGCTGCGCCGGCGGCGCCCTCTATCCGCAGCGCCCGCCCGCGACACCCGGCCTCCCGGTCGCCGACCCCGCCCCCGCGCGCGTCGTGCTCCACGCCACCATCACCGCGGAGGCGCTCCGCCAGGCCCTCGACGGCGCCATCCCCGCGCTGGGCGACGGAACCTTCCGCGTGATGGGCGCGACCGAACGCTACGTGTGGCACCGCTCGCCGCTCGAGCTGGGATTCGACGGGGGGCGGATCGGCGCGCGGGCGCGGGTGGTGGGTGGTGTGCGCGTGCTTGGCCGGAACGTCGAAATGCCGATCGACCTCGCGGTGCGGGCCGAGCCGGTCATCACCGCCGACTACCAGGCGCGCCTCCAGTCCGTCGAGGTGCAGGTCACCTCGCCCGACGCGCGGCTCAAGATGGCGCAGGGCCTCGCCGGCGCGCTCGACACGCTGCGCGACCAGATCGCCGGCAAGCTGCGCGACGTGCACTACGACCTCCGCCCGATGGTGGCCGAGGCGCACCGCCGCATCGTGCGCCCGATCGACCTCGGCGCCGGCGGCGCGCTCGGCGAGGCGCACGGCTGCGCCGAGCTGCGCGTGACCAGCGTCGAGGCCGGCCCCACCGTGCTCGCGGGCGGCGTCGAGAAGGACCTGGCGGTGGTGGTCGCGCCGTCGGTGACGCTGCCCTGCGCCGCCGACGCCGCGCACCCCGCCGCCCTGCCGCCGCTGGCCAACGTGCCGTCGGTGCCGAGCGGGCCGTTCACCGTGACCGTGCCGATCGCGGCGCGCTACGAGGAGCTGGCGCACGCGATGAAGCTCGCCTTCACCGACGGCAAGCTCTACTTCTCGAGGGAGTTCCCGCAGCTCTACATGTCGGACCCCGAGGTCTACGCCTCCTCCGACCAGCTCGTGCTCAAGCTGCACATCGCCGGCCCCATCGCGAAGGCCGGGATCCGCACCGTCCTCGACGGAGACATCTTCCTCGCCGGCCACCCGCAGGTGGTGGACAACGAGCTGCGCGTCCCCGACCTCCAGCCGACCATCGAGACGTCGAGCTTCCTGCTCAAGCTGAAGGCCGCCCTCGACGGCAACACGATCCGCGACCAGGCGCGCGAGGCGCTGCGCCTCGACCTCGGCGCGCGCTTCGCGGCGCTGCGCGCGAAGCTGTCGACGGAGCTCGGCTTCGGCGGCGCGGCGACCGGCGTCGACGGCTGCCTGCGGGCGCAGGTCGACCGCCTCGAGGTGACGGGGGTGTACCCGCACGGGAGCTATTTGCGGCTATATGTGTCGGTGACGGGGCAGGCGTCGGTGTACCTGCCGTGTCCGGCGACGAATGGGTGAGAGCGGACGAGGGGGGACGGTATTACCTTTCCTACCGTTCTCTCGGAAATGGACATACCGTCCCCAACCCTTCGCCTTCCTTCACGGGTTGGCGGTGAACTTCGCGAGGAAGTAGCTGTCGCGCCCGCCTGCCACGTAGACGCCGCCCGCGCCCTCGGTCGCGACGCCCGATGCGAAGCCCGAGACGTTCGGTCCCGGTAGGCGGGTCCAGGCGCGGCTTCCCACGCTGTCGAACTTCATCAGGAAGAACGCCGCCGGCCCTCCCTCGACGACCTCGCCATCCGGCCCGACGCCGGATCGGCCCACCAGAAACACGTTGCCCGAGCCGTCGGTGGCGACGCCATCTCCCGTGCTCCAACGGGGCGATCCGGGCTGGCGCAGCCAGCGCTGGTTGCCCGCGGAGTCGTAGCTCACCAGGAAGGCATCGCTGACGGAGCAGGGGTTCCGATTCGCCAGCTCGCCCGAGGTCGTGCCGGCAACGTAGATGTTCCCCGCGCGGTCGGTCGCGACGCTCGCCCCCCCGGGTCCGCGGACCCAACGCAGGTTGCCATCGCCATCGAAGCTGGCCACGAAGGATCCGTTCACCCCCGCGGCCGGATCGCCGATCGAGCCAACCGCCCAGCCCACGACGACGACGTTCCCTGCGCCATCGGTCGCCACGCCAAGGCCGGAGCCGCTCGCCGAGAGCTGGCGAAGCCAGCGCAGGTTCCCTGCTCCGTCGTAGCTGAGCAGGAAGGCGGCGCCGCCGGCAGCGACGGTGCGGGGCTTGCCGTCGAGCACACCCTCGGTGAAGCCGGTGACGTAGACGTTGCCCGCGCCGTCGGTCGCCACGCCGTTGCCCGCCGCGTGCTCCATGATCGTCGGTCCCCCGAGCTGGCGCGTCCATCGCTCGTGGCCCGTCGGGTCGTAGCTCGCGACGAAGATATCGGTCGACCCCGCCTTCTTGTTTCCCTCGGCCGGCGCGAGCGCGAGCCCCGTGTCGCCGGTGAGGAAGACATTGCCCGCAGCGTCGGTTGCGACCGCCCTGGCGCCGATGGTGGCCCAGTAGGTGACCCCGAGGTTGCTGCAGTCCTGGACCGTCGCCGCCTCGGCCGTCCAGCGGTGGTTGCCGGCGGCGTCCCAGCTCGTCAGGAAATAATCGGAAACGGCGGGGGTGCATGTGATGCCATCGACGCAGGCGTCCGAGTGGCCGACCACGAAGACGTTGCCGGCGCGATCGGTGGCGACGCCGGTCCCGGCGGCCCACGCGCTCGGCATTCCATCCCTGCGCATCCAGACGAGTCCGGCGCTCAGGTCCCCGCCATCCGGCACCACCGCCGCCGCGCCGGCGCAGTCCTCGGGCGTCGCAGCGTCGA
The DNA here is from genome assembly GCA_021784515.1 of Myxococcales bacterium. Classification (GTDB taxonomy): domain Bacteria; phylum Myxococcota_A; class Polyangia; order Palsa-1104; family SHYY01; genus SHYY01. The sequence goes on from JAJXSP010000014.1 coordinate 23,946, forward strand.
CCGGGGCGGCCAGGTCGCCGGCGGCGCCACCGCCGCATCCGGTGACGAGAGCGATGAGCGAAACCAGGAGTGCGCCGCGCATGTCAGCCCCCCCCTGAGCGATGTCTTACGGGACGACCGCCAAGCCGTCAAGGAGGCGCACGCGACGAGCGCCGGCGACGCGAACGGAGGCATTACGGCTCGTTCATGAACGAATAGCGGTAATCCGTCGCCGGCGAGAACGTCTCCTTGATCGACCGCCCGCTCACCCAGCGCCAGAGGTTGAGCACGCTGCCCGCCTTGTCGTTCGTCCCCGACGCGCGCGCGCCGCCGAAGGGCTGCTGTCCGACCACGGCGCCGGTGGGCTTGTCATTGAGGTAGAAGTTCCCCGCCGCGTCGCGCAGGGCGTCGGTGGCCTCGACGAGCGCGCCCCGCTCGCGCGCGAAGACCGCCCCGGTGAGGGCGTAGGGCGAGGTCTCGTCCACCATCTTGAGCACGTCGCTCCAGGGCATCCCGTCGGGGTAGACGTAGGCCGTCACGACCGGCCCGAAGATCTCCTCCTGCATCAGGCGATGCTTCGGGTCGTCCACCCGCACCAGCGTCGGACGGATGAACCAGCCCTCGCGGCCGTCGGCGGTGCCGCCCGCCAGCACCTTCGCCGTGTCGCGCGCGACCGCCAGGTAGCCCGAGATGGCGTCGAAGGCGCCCCGGTCGATCACCGCGCCCATGAAGTTCGAGAAGTCCGACGGGTCGCCCATCTTGAGCGAGTTGATCGTCTCGACGAGGTGCGGCTCCATCGCGCTCCACAGGTTGTCGGGCACGTAGATCCGCGACACCGCCGAGCACTTCTGCCCCTGGAACTCGTAGCCGCCGCGGACGATCGCCGTCGCCAGCGCGTGCGGGTCGGCCGAGGGGTGGGCGACGATGAAGTCCTTGCCGCCGGTCTCGCCGACGAGGCGCGGGTAGGTGCGGTACTGCCCGACGCGCTCGCCGACGGTGCGCCACATCCCCTGGAACACCTCGGTCGAGCCGGTGAAGTGGATGCCCGCGAGGTCGCGGTGCCCGAGGGCGGCGGCGCCGATCACCTTGGCCGGACCGGCGACGAGGTTGATCACGCCGTCGGGGAGCCCCGCCTCGCGCAGGAGCTCGATGATCCGCCACGCCGAGTAGAGCGCGCTCGCCGCCGGCTTCCACACGACGGTATTGCCCATGATCGCGGGCGCGGTGGGGAGGTTGCCGGCGATCGAGGTGAAGTTGAACGGCGTCACCGCGAAGACGAACCCCTCGAGCGGCCGCGCCTCGAAGCGGTTCCACGTCCCCGGCGAGGAGATCGGCTGCTCGCAGTAGATCCGCGAGGCGAACCAGCAGTTCCAGCGGAAGAAGTCGATCAGTTCGCAGGCCGAGTCGATCTCCGCCTGGTGGGGCGTCTTCGACTGGCCGAGCATCGTCGCCGCGTTGACCGCCATGCGGTGCTTGCCGGCGAGGAGGTCGGCGGCCTTGAGGAAGATCGCCTGGCGGTCGGTCCACGGCATGCGCGACCAGTCGCGGTGCGCGGCGCGCGCGGCGTCGATCGCCTTCTCGACGTGCGCGGCGGTGCCCTTGTGATAGGTGGCGAGCACGTGGCGATGGCGGTGCGGCATGCGCACCTCGCCGCTGTCGTGGGTGTGCACCTCGCGCCCGCCGATGAACAGCGGGATGTCGACGCGTTCGTGGGTCTGCTCGTCGAGGGTGCGCTTGAGCAGCGCGCGCTCCGACGTGCCCGGCGCGTAGGAGAGCACGGGCTCGTTGAGCGGCGGCGGGGGAAGAGCGATCCCGTTATCCATGGGGCGCAGTTGATAACGACGGCGACGACGGCGTCAACTGCGCCGCCCGGGGAGCCGACCGGATTGCACGAGGGCGCAGATCGACCGATGTGTGTAGGATCGGGTCGCCGCGGACGCCCGCTCGTGCTAAACGCACATCGCTCGCCGGAGGAGCGCTCCATGTACAAACATCCGATCGGGTTCAAGCTGAAGGCGATGCGCGGTCTCGTCGAGAACCGCCTCGCACGGCGCCCCCTCTCCATCACGCTCGAGCTGACCCGTCGCTGCAACGCCCGCTGCGACTACTGCAACCACTGGCGCGAGCAGAAGCAGACCGAGCAGGAGCTGGCCGACTTCGTCGCCGTCGTGGAGCGCTTCCAGCCCTGGGCGGTCACCATCTGCGGCGGCGAGCCGTTCATGCGTCGCGACGCGCTCGACATCATCCGCGCGGTGAAGCACGCCCCCGGCTTCCGCTACGTCGCGATCATCACCAACGGCTGGCTCCTCACCGACGAGCGCTGCGACCGGCTCCTCGAGACGGGGATCGATCAGATCAACGTCTCGCTGAACTGGCCCGACGAGCGTCAGGACGCCGACCGCAAGATCCCGGGCCTGTGGAAGCGCATCGCGCACGTGGTGCCGCGGCTCGTCGAGCGGGGCGGCAACGTGCAGCTGAACTCGATCATCATGAACGACAACCTCGACGACGTGGTGCCGATCGCGAAGCAGGCCGACGCGTGGGGAGCGTCGGTGATGTACACGCTCTACTCGGAGCTGCCGGCGGAGAACACCGGCCACCTGTTCCCGACGGCGCGACAGGGCCGGCTGCGCGAGGTGCTCGCGGAGCTGGAGCGGCTGCGGCGCAGCCAGGGCAACATCGCCAACGCGCCGTGGTACTTCGAGCAGATCCCGTCGTACATCGAAGGCAACGTAATCACCGGCTGCACGGCGGGAAAACAGACGCTGCACGTCTCGCCGGGCGGGATGGTGAGGCCGTGCGCCGAGCTGCCGCCCGTCGCCCACTTCAGCCAGTACGATCCCGAGGCCGCCGAGCCGGTCACCTGCACGCGCTGCTTCCAGGCGTGCCGCGGCGAGGTGCAGGCGCCGATCACCCTCCGCCGCGTCGCGGGGCTGCTCGCGACCTGAAACAGCTTCAGGCGGGCTGCGCCTCGTCGCTGCCGGCGGCGGCCATCGCGCAGGCGAGCAGGCCGATGACGAGGAAGTAGTAGTTCGCGAACGCCTGCTTGTTGAGCGCGAAGAAGGCGAGCATCACCGCCGCCAGCGAGAGCGTGACGTCGGCGCGGATCCGGCGCGCGCCGAGGAGGAGCGCCGCCCACACGGCGGCCGCGCCCGCGAACGGGAGCCACGTCCACCGCCCGGGATCCGACGGCGCGAGCCAGGCGAGGTAGGAGAGCGCGTCGGCCCGGAACGGCTGGTGGAACTGCAGGAAGATCGCGCTGCGGAGGAACGCTCGGACGTGTCCGACGACGAGCGGCAGCGTGAGGAGCGCCCCGGTGAGCGCCGCCGGCGCGACGAAGCGCGCGAGAGTGCGAGGTCGGAGCGGGCGTGGCGCGAGCAGGAGCAGCGCCGGCGTGGCGAGGATCATGTACTGCTTCGATACGATCATCGCGCCGGCCGCGAAGGGGAGCAGGCGCGGGGCGCGGTGCCGGCAGAAGTACACGAAGGCGACGGCGAGCAGGACGTAGGGATCCGACCAGCCCATGCAGGTGACGAAGAGGACGGAGGGCGAGGCGAGCACCAGCGCGCCGGCGAGGCGGGAGGCGCGCGACGGCCGGGTCAGCGCGATGAGCAGCGCGGAGCCGACGATCGCCGCCAACGACGACCACCGCACGTCGCCCAGCAGGTACCCCGGGCCGGCGAGGAAGAAGGTGAGCGGCAGGTAGGGGTAGCCGAAGCGGAGCACGCCGCCGACGCTGACGCCCGGCCCGTAGACGCGCGTCGAGACGTCGGGCCGGTAGGGATCGCGGAAGAGGATCGTGTAGGGGTTGTGGCCGTCGATCGCCGCGCGCCACGACTCCTGCTGGAAGAGGAGCACGTCGATGCCGGGCCACGGCAGCGCGCCGATCACCCACGCGCCGAGCAGCGACTGCGTGACGACCAGCGCGGCGAAGGCGCGACGCTGCGTGCGCTCGCCGCCGACGGCGATCAGCCCGACGAGGAGCGCCCCGACGGCGGAGGCGCCGAGGAAGAGGCGGTAGGCGAACGGCGTGGCGTCGCCGAGCGGGCCAGGCCGCGCGGTGAGGAGACCGGTGAGGAGCGGGTCGCGCAGCAGCGCCGCCGCGCCCACGACCGGGACGACCGAGGCGACGACGATGGCGGCCACGCGTCCGCCGCCGCGGGGCAGCACGAGCGCCGCGAGCACCGCCAGCACGGCCAGCGTCAGCCACGCGAGCGCGGCCGGCGACAGCTCGCCGAAGTGGTCCTCCACCGCGAGGCCGAGGGCCACCGCGGCGACGGCGAGGCTCGCGCACCGCGCCGGGT
>JAJXSP010000340.1 GCA_021784515.1 Myxococcales bacterium
CCAGCGCGGTCATCTTGAGGAGCCGCGGGCCCTGCGGGCGGACCACACCGATCATGCTCGGCGACAGCTCGTCGTCGACGGGCTCCTCGCGCGGCGGCACCAGCATCGTCGCCGCGGGATCGTCGACGCGCGCGCTCCGATCGACCGCCGGCCGCGTCGGCGCGGCATCGGTCGCCGGCGGAGGCGAAGGCTCCTGCCAGCTCGCGACGCGCCGCCCGCAGTTGCCGCAAAACACCGCCGGGCCGTCGAGCGCTGCCTGGCAGTAAGGGCAGGTAGGCGGCATGCGCGGGCAATGTAGCACCGTCCCCCGCGTGTTGCGACCGCCCGCGGCCTCGGGTTAACGTGCGTGCCGTGGAGCTCGCCCTCGAACAGGTCCTGCAGACCGCGCGTCAGCTCGGCGCCTCGGACATCCACCTGAAAGTGGGCCTCCCGCCGGTGTTCCGCCTGAAGGGCGATCTCAGGACCGTGCGTGACGTCCCGCCCTTCACCGACGAGGCGCTGCGGTCGTTCGCCGAGCGCATGATGACCGCGCGCCAGAAGGAGGCGTTCGAGCGATCGAACGACGTGGACCTGGCCTTCACCGACGAGCGCGGCGGGCGCTACCGCGTCAACATCTTCCGCCAGCGGGGCCACTTCGGCCTGGCGATGCGCATCATCGCCACCGAGATGCCGCCCTTCGAGCGGCTCAACCTGCCCGAGGTGGTGCTGAAGATCGCCGAGGAGCAGCGCGGCCTCGTGCTGGTGACCGGCGCCACCGGCTCGGGCAAGTCGACCACGCTCGCCGCGATGATCGACTACATCAACAGCCGCCGCCCGGCCCACATCCTCACCATCGAGGATCCGATCGAGTACCTGCACCGCGATCGCCTCTCGGTGGTGAACCAGCGCGAGCTGGATTCCGACACCACGACCTTCGCGCGCGCGCTGCGAGCGGCGCTGCGCCAGGATCCCGACGTGATCCTCGTCGGCGAAATGCGCGACGTCGAGACAATCGAGGTCGCGCTCACCGCCGCCGAGACGGGCCACCTCGTCTTCTCCACGCTCCACACGATCGACGCGGTGGAGACCGTCTCGCGCATCGTCACCAACTTCCCGCCGCACCAGCACCAGCAGATCCGGATCCAGCTCGCGGGCGTCCTGCGCGCGGTGGTCTCGCAGCGGCTCGTCTCGCGCGCCGACGGGAAGGGGCTCGTGCCGGCGGTGGAAGTGCTGGTCACGACGCAACGCGTGCGCGAGCTGATTGAAAACCCGGCCCGCACGAAAGAGATCCACGACGCGATCGCCGCGGGGAAGAATCCCTACGGCATGGTGACCTTCGACCAATCGCTCGCCGACCTGGTGCAACGACGCCTCGTCACCTACGATGAAGCGCTCGCCAATTCGTCCAAACCCGACGACTTCGCCCTCACCTTCCGGGGATTCGCCCAGACCGGCGGCCCCACCTCGAAGTGAGCGCAGCCCAAACCATGAGCCCAAAAAAAAGAGCCCTCCTCGCCGCGCTTCTCGGTGCGATCTGCCTCTCGTCCGCAACGGCGGAGGCGCAACGGATGAAGGTCGCGCTGCTCCCCTTCAATGGCCCCGAGAAACAGGCCAACAAGGCGATGAGCGAAATCGTCCGCACGCTGAAGCGGAACGTCGACTTCGTGCCGCTCGCGGATTGGGACGATGCGGCCAAGCGCCTGGTCGCGCCCTCCCGGTCGCCCGACGATCTCGCCGCCGTGGCGAAGGACCTCGGGGTGGCGGTGGTCATCACCGGCACGGTCAAGCGCGACGGCGACTGGATGCTCCAGGTGTCGGTGCGAAACGGTGACACCGGCAAATCGGTCGACAAGCTCCGCTACCCGCTCAAGGGGCCGCGCGTGGACGCCGCGACACTGCGGCAGCTCGCCGACGAGATCGCCCCCGCGGTGGATCGCGCAGCCGCGCCGCCCAGCACCGAGGGCACCGAGGCCGCCGGCGAAAAGAGGAACATCGAGGACGAGAACCCGCTCGCGCCCAAGCCCCCCGAGACGCCGGCGACGGCCGCGCGCCCGCCGTGGACGCCCTACGTGGACGCCGACGTCGGGATGGTGATCTCCTCGCGCAACTTCGCATTCGATTCGGGCGGGCTGAAGAACCGCGGGGGGGCCGCCGCCGGACTGCACTTCGACGCCACCGGGTATCCGCTCGCCCTCCTCGCCAACCGGCCGGGCGACACGATCAATGCGCTCACCGGCCTGGGCGTCGGCGTCACCCTCGACTGGATGTTCTGGCCCGACGAGATCCCGTGCACCGACACCGGCGGCGGCAACTGCACGCCCACCTCCGATCGCGTTTCGGCGCGCGAATACCGCGTCGAGACCGGTCTCCGCTATCACTGGAACTTCCTCAACCGGCCGATGAGTCCCGACCTGCTGGTCTCCTTCCAGTACGGACTCCACGCCTTCAGCATTGCCAAGAAGGCCGACGGCACCGACGTGGGCCCGCCGGACGTGGCCTATAGCTACCTCACGATCGGCCTGGGCACGCGGGTGCCGATCTCGCGCTGGATCGCTGTCCTGTTCAACTTCAACTTCCACGGCGTGCTCGATACCGGTGCGATCCAGACCCAGGCCGAGTACGGTCCGGGCGGCGCCTATGGCATCCGCCTCGCCCTCGGCGCGGAGAGCAATCCCTGGCGCGGCCTGACGCTCCGGGTGAGCGGCTTCTACGAGCGCTTCGGACTGTCCTTCAATGGCAGCGGGACCCCGGCTCCCGCCAAGACCGCGAACGGCGGAGCGGCGGACCAGTACTATGGCGCCATCATTACGGCCGGCTGGGTATTCTGACGATTTGATTTTCTCCTGCGGAATTCCTTGACAGGACGCTCCGTCCTGATTCAAAACTCGCGCACTGCGAATACCGGCTAGAAGGCTGCCGCTGGCGATTGACGCCCGGCCGCCACGCGCGCCGAAAAGACCGAACAGGAGAACTACAATGGGCCGACCCCGCAAGACCGCCAATGTCGCTGCCGCCGCCATCAAGGACGACCTCCTCTCGCTGCTTTCGCCCGAGCGCCAGCGCGAGATCCTCGAGGAGGTCATCGGAGTCCACGTCCGCTCGCTCTTCGAGGCCCACCAGGGCGGCACGCTCGGCGAGCTGGTCGACGCGCTGAAGGGCCACCAGCACTGGGAGAAGATCCGCCAGATCAACGTGTCGTCGGTGATGCGCCAGACGGGCCCCGCGCCACGCGCCGCCACCGTCGCGCGCACCGCCGCCAAGGTGTCGCCGCCCAAGGGGCGTGGGGGCCGTCCGTCGAAGCTCGACGAGTCCACGCTCGACTCGCTGGTCGACTTCATCTCGAAGCACCCCAACATCCGGAGCGAGGAAATCCAGAAGCAGGTGGAGATCGACAAGGCGGTGGTGAAGGCGGGTCTCGCCAAGCTCCGCGAGGCGGGCCGCGTGAGGACCGCCGGCGCCAAGCGCGCCACGACCTACTCGGTCGCCTGATCGCCCTCTCTCCCTCTCCCCAACCCCCGTTCTGATTCACTGGACGTGGCCGACGCCGATCGCGGCGGCGGCCACGTCTGCCATCCACCTTGCGGGCGCCCCGCCGCATGGACGGCCCGACAGTCGGCGTCTGCGCGTTGACTGCGCCCTCCGCGCACGATAAAAGCACCGCCCATGCGCGCTGCCGCCTCCATTCGCCAGGCATTCCTCGACTACTTCAAGAAGCAGGGCCACGAGGTGGTCGCCTCGTCGCCGCTGGTGCCGCAGGGCGATCCCACGCTCCTGTTCACCAACGCCGGAATGGTCCAGTTCAAGGACGTGTTCACGGGGCGCGAGAAGCGCGCCTATCGACGCGCCACCTCGTCGCAGAAGTGCGTCCGGGCCGGCGGCAAGCACAACGACCTCGAGAACGTCGGCCGCACGGCGCGCCACCACACCTTCTTCGAAATGCTGGGCAACTTCTCCTTCGGCGACTACTTCAAGGAGGGGGCGATCTCCTTTGCGTGGGAGCTTTTGACCAAGGAGCTGGCGCTCGATCCGTCGCGCATGGTGGTGACGGTGTTCGGCGGCGACGGCGCGATCGGCATCGGCCCCGACGACGAGGCGCGCGCCATCTGGCGCAAGGTGACCGGGCTGTCCGACCAGCGAATCATCGGCCTCGGAATGAAGGACAACTTCTGGATGATGGGCGACACCGGCCCGCAGGGGCCGTGCTCGGAAATCCACTATTACATCGGTCCGGAGCGCGAGGCGCCCTATCACACCTTCGGCGAGGAGCCGGCGCCCGACGGCACGGGCTGGATGGAGATCTGGAACCTCGTCTTCATGCAGTTCGAGAAGGCGGCCAAGGACGCGCCGCTGCGGCCGCTCCCCGCGCCGTCGATCGACACCGGCGCCGGGCTCGAGCGCGTCGCCGCCGTCATTCAGGGAGTGAAATCGAACTACGACACCGACCTCCTGCGACCGCTCGTCGAGTTCACCGCGGAGGCGACGAAGAAGAAGTACGGCGGCTCGATGGGCGACGACGACGTCTCGATGCGCGTGCTGGCCGACCACGCGCGCGCCACCGCGTTCCTCATCGGCGACGGCGTCAATCCGTCCAACGAGGGGCGCGGCTACGTGCTGCGGCGGATCATGCGGCGGGCGATCCGCCACGGCGTGCGCCTCGGACTGTCGTCGGAGAAGTTCGTCGCGCTGGTGGACCAGGTGGGCGAGGTGATGGGCGGCGCGTTTCCCGAATTGAAGGAGCGACGCGCGACGATCCGCCAGTTCGTGGTCGCCGAGGACCACGCCTTCCGCCGCACCATCGACCGCGGCCTCGGGCTGCTCGACGAGGCGGTCGGCAGGCTCGCCGGCTCGACAACCATCCCCGGCGCGGTCGCGTTCAAGCTCTACGACACCTACGGCTTCCCGGTCGATCTCACGCGCACCATCGCCGAGGAGCGCGGCCTCGCTGTCGACGAGGCGGGCTTCGAGGCGGAGATGGAGAAGCAGCGCCAAAAGTCGACCGACTTCGCCGGCTCGGGCGAGCGCGCCGTCGCCGACGTCTACAAGGCGCTGCGCGGGGAGCTGGGCGCGACGAAGTTCCTCGGCTACGAGACCACGCGCGGGGAGGCGAAGATCCTCGCGCTGCTCGACGAGCACGGCCAGCGCGTGCCGATGCGCGACGAGGGCAAGCTGGTCGAGGTGATCGCCGACCGCACGCCCTTCTACGGCGAGTCGGGCGGCCAGCTCGGCGATGCCGGGCTCATCGAGGCCGAGGGCTTCGCGATCGAGGTGAGCGACACCATCAAGCCGGGCGGCGACCTGATCGTCCACCGCGGGCGCGTGGTGCGCGGCGTGGCCACCGACGACGCGAGCGCCGCCTTCACCGTCGAGGACGCGCGCCGCGACGCGATCCGCGCGAACCACAGCGCGACGCACCTTTTGCACCTCGCGCTGAAGGAGGTGCTGGGCGATCACGTCGCGCAGAAGGGATCGCTCGTCGCGCCCGACCGCCTGCGCTTCGACTTCTCGCACTTCGCGCCGATGAGCGACGACGAGAAGCGGCGCGTGGAGGACCTCGTCAACGACGAGATCCGGCGCAACGTCGATTCGGTGGTCGAGGTGAAGTCGTTCGACGAGGCGCGCAAGTCGGGGGCGGTGGCGCTGTTCGGCGAGAAGTACGGCGACGTGGTGCGCGTGATGCGGATCGGGTCGCGCTCGATGGAGCTGTGCGGAGGCACGCACGTGCGCCGCGCCGGCGACATCGGGCTGTTCAAGATCACCACCGAGATGGGCATCGCGCAGGGCGTGCGCCGCATCGAGGCGGTGACCGGCGCCGGCGCCGTCGAGTACGTGCGCAAGCTCGAGGGCGAGCTCGGCCGCACCGCCGGCGCGCTGCGCGGCTCGCCCTTCGAGGTGGCCGCGCGCGTCGAGAAGCTGCAGAAGGAGCTGCGCGACCGCGAGCGCGAGATCGAGGATCTGAAGCGCAAGCTCGCCTCCGGTGGCGGGCGCGATCTCCTCGCCGGCGCGCGCGAGGTGAACGGCGTGCGTGTGATTTCCGCGCGCACCGACGTCGGCGACCCGAAGGCGCTGCGCGAGGTGGCCGACCAGCTCCGCGGCAAGCTCGGCTCGGGGATCATCGTGCTCGGCGGCGTCGCCGACGGGAAGGTCGCGCTGGTGGCGACGGTGACGAACGATCTCGTCGGGCGCTACCACGCGGGCAAGCTCGTCGGCGCGCTCTCGACGGAGGTCGGCGGCAAGGGCGGCGGGCGACCCGACATGGCGCAGGGCGGAGGGTCGCAGCCCGAGAAGCTCGACGCGGCGCTGGAGAAGGTGTTCGCCCTCGTCTAGCCGAGGGCCTATAATTCCCGCCCCATGGCCGACGACGACGATGCGCGGGCAGGCGGTCGCGTGCCGACGGTGCTGCGCATCCGTCTGAAGTACGGCGACGTGGCCACGTTCATCGAGAAGTTCGCGGTGAACATCAGCCGGGGCGGCATCTTCATCGCGAGCCGGCAGCCGCGCCCCGTCGGGACGGAGGTGCGCTTCGAGTTCCAGCTCGCGCAGGGAGCGCCGGTGATCCGCGGCGAGGGCGAGGTGGTGTGGGTGAAGCCGTTCGACCCGGCGCAGCCCAACCGCGCGCACGGAATGGGCGTGCGCTTCACGCAGATCGACGACGAGAGCCGCGGGGTGGTGGACCGCGCGCTCGCGTTCAAGGAGGCGCAGAAGGACGGCGGAAAGGGCGCGGCTGCGAAGGCGGAGCAGCCGCCCGTCGAGCCCACGGCGAGCGCGCCGACTCCGCAGGCGCCGACTCCACCGCGGGCGCCGACTCCACCGCCGGCGCCGCGCGTCGAGCCGGCCCCCGAGCGCGCCGCGCCCGCGCCGATCGACCTCG
>JAJXSP010000015.1 GCA_021784515.1 Myxococcales bacterium
GGTGGCCGACACCAAGGCGAACCCGGGCTCGCTCGTGCGGAACCCGAACGGGCAGGACACCGACGACGCCTCGAAGGACTGGGCCTTCACCAGCACGCCCACGCCGGGGGCCGCCAACGTCCTGATGCCGTGACGCGCGGCCGGGCGTAGGGCGAGGCGTCGCCGCTACTTGCCGGCCGGAGCCTTCTCCGCCGCCGACGACGGAGCGACCGCCACGGCAGCAGCAGCCGCCTTCGCCGCGTCGGCCGCCGCCGCGGCCGCCTTCGCCGCCGCCTCCGCCTCGGCGCGCTTCTTCTCCTCCGCCTCGGAGGCCGTCTTCAGCTCCGCCAGCCCGCGCTCGAAGTCGGGCCCGATCATCTTGTCCATGTCCATGAACAGCGACATCGCCTTGCCCATGAAGTCGTTGTGGCCGCTCATCGACCAGGTGACGCGCGTGTCGCCGGCGCCGCGCTCGATCTGGAACTGCACGTCATTGGTCGAGGTGAACGGCTTGATGAACTCGAGCTTCAGCGCCACCGACGTGGGCACCGTGGCGTCGACGATCGTCATCCGCCCCTGGCCGATCTTGTCATTGCCCTCCCACTCGAAGACCGCGCCCTTGCCATATGGCGCGCCGGAGAAGGTGCGCTTCTGGGCCGGATCGAGCTTCTCCCACGGCGACCAGTCGACCCAGCGGTGGAGGTCGGCGATCATGCCGTAGACGACGTCGGGCCCCGCCGTCGTGGTGCCGCTTCGAAGGACCGTGTAGCTCGAGGGGCGGGTCGAGATCACCGCCACCAGCACCGCCACCAGCACGACCAACGCGATTCCGATCTTCTTGAGCATGAGGAGCCTCCGCGTGTGGGTGCGGGCACCTTACCCGACGAGGCGCCGGGCGGTGACGGTTTTTCCCCGAGGCCCCGCGACGCTAGAGGAAGCGCGAGGTGTCGCGCGCGATGGCGCGCATCCGGGCGAGCGCCTCGCGCGTCTCGTCGATCACGCCCGGGGTCGTGGTCGCGGTCAGGCTCTTGATCGTCCAGTCGAGGAAGCGGGCGATGGCGTGCGCCGGGACGCGCGGGAACCGCTCCGGAAGCCGCGCGATCCCGTCGGCCGCGGTCGAGAGCGCCCGCCCCGCCGAGCGGGGGTCGTTCGCGGCGAGCGCGTCACGCGAGGCGCGCAGCGCGCCGTCGAGCCGCCCCAGCTCCTCGCCGAGCCGCGCGAGATCGTGCCGCTCGTCGGACCACGCGTCGGAGGCCGGAGCCTCCTGCGGCTCGTGGACACCCCGGAAGGCGCGCGCGATCGCCGTGCGGAGCGCCCCCGCGACGGCATGCTCGCGATCGCTCCCCGGATCGTGCAGCGGCCGATAGTCGAGGCCGCCGAGGGGATCGGCGCCCGGCGGCAGGAAGCGCGTCTCCCACGCGGCCACGCCATCGGCGACGAGCCGCTCGCGCAGCTCCGCCCGATCGCGCCGCCCGAGCCGTACCTCGACGGCGAGCGCGACCAGCTCCGGCGACAGCCGCTCCATTCCCTCCGTCGAGCCGAGCGCGGGCGCCTGGAGGACCCAGTGCCCTTCGCTCCACGGCGCGGTCTCCCGGAACAGCGAGCTGCCACCATAGACGCCGAGCACGGGGGCGCCCACCGCGGCGGCGATGTGCACCGCGCCGGTGTCGTTGCTGACGACGAGATCGACGAGCTGGAACAGGCGCGCCTGCTCGGCGACCGAGAGCCGGCCGGTGAGGTCGAGCGGCGCCCGATCGCAGGCCGCGGCGACGGCCGCGCAGATGGGGCGGTCGGCCTCCGAGCCGACGAGGATCGGCGCGATCCCGGCGGCGGCGAGGCGCTGCGCGAGGCGCGCGAAGTGCTCCCCCGGCCAGCGGCGTCGTGGATCGCTCGTGCCCGGGTTGATCGCCACGCGCGGCGACGGCGGCAGCGCCACCTCGAGCCGCGGCGACGGGCGCAGGTGAGGACGATCGCCCGCGACGGGGATCCGGCCCGCCGGCGCGCCGCAGCGATAGAGGTCCACCAGGTTGAACGAGTTGGCGCCGCGGAAGTCGAGCATGGCGAGCGAGTAGACGTGCCACGGCCCGAGGTAAAGCTTTTCGCCGCCGTCGGTCAGCGTCGGGCCTTCGCGGTGCCGCGCCGGGAGCGCGCCGGCCAGGAACGACGCGAGCGGCCCATGCGACACGTTGATCACGCGGTCGCGCGGCGCCGCGTCCGCCCCGACGAGGAGCCCGCCGATGCTCGTCGGGCGCCGGCCCGCGCGCGCGGCGGCGGCCACCTCCGCGCCGAGCGAGACGACGGTGGACGCGGGGAGGCCGATCACCTTGACGGGCCACGGCGCGCCGTCGAGGACGTGGCGGACCTCGTCGACGCAGAGCACCTCCAGCTCGACGTCGCCGGCGGCCGCGAGGTCGGCGAGCAGCGGGGTGGTCTGGATCAGGTCGCCCAGCCGCTCGAGCTGGATCACCAATACGCGCTGTGGCATCGCCGCATTCTCCGACGGAACAGCAATCGACGTCGCTCTCGTTGCCGTCCTTGATCTTGTCGAGGCACTCGTTGGGCGCGAGGTCGAGCTGCACCGCGAGGTCGGCGAGATCCCGCGGCGTGGCGAGATCGCGCGGCGCGATCGCCATGTCCGACGGAGATCGCGCGAGGTCGGGGCGCGGCGTCGTCGCGAGGTCGGCCCGCGCGAGGTCGACCGCGACGACGGTGAGATCCATCACCACCGCCTGGTCGGGAGGCGGAAGGAGATCGTTTTCGAAGGCGAGGTCCGGCGACGGCGAGGTCGGCGACGGCGAGATCGGGCGAGGCCGCGAGATCGTCGGCTCCGCCGCGGGCGAGGTCGCCGGGCGGGCGCTGCGCGAGATCGCCGCCGGCGAGGTCGGCAGGGCCACCGCCGAGATCGACGCCCTCGCCGAGCTCCGCCTGCGACGCCCCGTCCTCGCCCCACTGCGCCGACAGGTGCGCGAAGTCGTAGCAGCCGCCGAGCGCAGCGACGAAGAGGAGCGCGATCGGGGCCTTCATGTCGTCGTCCCGCCAGCCGTCACTTCGAGGGCGCCCCTTGATCTCCGCGATGCGCTTGCGCGCCTCCTCGGCCTCGGACGGATCGGGCGTGCCGTGGATGAAGCGCTCGTACGCCTCGACGGCCTCGCGGTAGCGCTCGAGCCGATCGAGGCAGCGGGCGACGTTGTAGTCGAGCGCCGGCAGCGGCTTCACCCGGCGCGCCCGCTCGAACTCCGCGAGCGCGGTGGCGTAGTCGTTGCGGTCGTAGGCATCCACGCCGAGCCGGAAGTGCTTGCGCGCCACTTCGGTGTCGGGATCGACGTCGTCGGCGCGGCGGCGCGCGGAAGAAAGCCGAGGGCGATCACGGCGAGGAGGAGGCGCATGCGGAGCGGCAGGATAGACCGAACGCGCAGGGGCCGGGAGAGGGATCCGCTCGTCGGTGAAGGGATCCGCGCGGGATCCGGTCGGGCGCCGCACAGCTCCTTTTCACCCGAGCGGTGGCAACGTTCTGCGGCCTCCCGAGCGTGATGCCGCATACCTCGCGGCGGGCCCTCGTTCGCTATGATCCAGCCGGTTTCGCCGAATCATGAAACTGGCGCCCGACGAGCTGATCGACGGCAAGTACCGCATCCTGCGCACCCTCGGCGAGGGTGGAGCGGGCGTGGTGTATGCCGCCGAGCACGTGTTCCTGCGCAAGCAGGTGGCGCTGAAGGTGCTGCACCCGTCGCACGCCGCGTCGCCGGCGGTGCTCGCGCGCTTCGAGACGGAGGCGCGCGCCACCAGCCAGCTCGAGCACGAGAACATCGTCCGCGTCCTCGACTTCGGGCGCAGCGACGGAGCGATGTACCTCGTGATGGAGCTCCTCCAGGGGCGCTCGCTGCTCGAGGTGCTGGCCGAGCGGCGGCAGCTCCCGCCCGCGCAGGCGCTGCCGATCATCACCGCGGTGCTGACGGGACTCGAGGCGGCGCACGCGCACGGCGTCATCCACCGCGACCTCAAGCCGGAGAACGTGTTCCTCGTCGAGCGGTCCGACGGCACGCACGGCGCGAAGCTGCTCGACTTCGGGATCGCGCGCCTCGAGTCCGCCGAGGAGAAGCGCCTCACCTCCGTCGGGGCGATCCTCGGCACGCCGGTCTACATGTCGCCCGAGCAGGCGCGCGGGCAGCTCGACGTGGACCACCGCGCCGACCTCCACGCCGTCGGCGTGATCCTCTACGAGACGCTCGCCGGGCGGCTGCCCTACGACGGCGAGAACTACAACGCGGTGCTGTTCGCCATCGTCGGTGGCACGCCGCCGCCGCTGCGCGCGGTGGCGCCCGAGATCCCGCCGGCGCTCGAGGCGATCGTGATGAAGGCGTTCGCGCCCGATCCGGCGGCGCGCTACCAGAGCGCGGCGGAGCTGCGCCGCGAGCTGGAGGGCTTCATGTCCTTCGCCGGGCTGGCGACGACGGCGGACATGGCCTCGGGCGTGGCGCGGCCGATCGACCTGCACCTGCCGCCGCGCCCGCCCGGCGAGGCGCCGCCCGCGACGGGAGCGCCGGCGCGGGTGACGCTGGTGCGTTCGCCGGTCGCCGCCGAGTCGCCGCTGCGCCGATCGGGCGTGGACCTGCGCGTCGAGCTGGAGGAGGAGCTGGCGGCCTCGGGGACGGCGACGGCGGCCCAGCTGCGCGTGCGCGCCGAGGTGCGGTTCGAGCGCTGGACGTCGCTGCGCGCGGCGTGGAACGACACGCTGTCGCGCCGCCGGCTCGACTTCGACCTCGACCGCCCGGCGCCGCCCGACACGCCGATCGCGGTGACGCTCGCGCCGCCGGGCGGCGTGCTGATCGAGCTGCGGGCGAAGGTGATCACCTGCACCCGGCAGGGCAACGGGCCCGACGAGCGCCACCACGTCGAGGCGGCGCTCGATCTCGACGGGCAGCAGCGCAAGATGATCGAAGTGCTGCTCGAGTCGCACCCGGCGGATGCCGTGCCGCGGCGCCCGACGCTCGATCCCGCGGTGACGCCGACCGGCCGCGTTTTCCAGATGCGGCGCGCGATCGCCGACACCCTCGTGCGCTGCCTTGCGGCCTCGCGGCTCGGCGAGCTGCGCGAGGGCGACGCGATCCGCCGCGACGTCGAGCGCTACCTCGAGTTCGATCGCTCGACCGGCGACATCGTGGTCAAGCGGCTGACCACGTTCCTCGTCGAGCAGCCGGGCGTCACGCTCGATCTCCTCGCGCCGGCGTTCCAGGCCTTCAAGACCTACGAGATGACGCTCGACATCCGCGTCCGCCTCCCCGAGGGGCTGCGCGAGCTGGACCGCGAAGAGCTGCTGACGCTGCGGCGGGCGATCGACGAGCGCCCGAGCGCCGCGCCGCCGCCGGTGAAGGACCCGCCGACGGGGGCGACGGCGACGCCTCGGCGCGCGCCGTCGGAGGAGCGGCGGGCGGTGCCGATGTGGGTCGGGTGGGCCGCGCTGGTGGTCGCGCTGGCGGCGCTCGCGGCGGCGGCGTGGTTCACCTTCCGCGTGGCGCCGGCGCGACGGGCTGCGCCCTCGCCGCCGGAGACGCGCGGGGCGGCGCCGAGCAGGCGCTGACCGCGGGGCGGGCAGAGCGGATGAAACGCCACCGCGGCGCCCCGGGCGCAGCCACCGTCGACGTCGCCGCGCGCGCGCTGCTCGCCTCGGTGCTCGCGCTCGGGGGCTGCCTCGACTTCGATCAGTTCGAGATGCGCGACGCAGGGCCGCCCGACATGCGCACGCGCAAGGACGCGGCGGCCGCCGATCTCGCCCGGCGCGATCTCGCCCCCCGCGTGCTGCTGCGCGGGATCGGCCACGACCAGCTCGGCGCGCCGATCGAGATCCCCATCGTCGGGACGGCGCAGGCGATGGCGGCCGCGGACGTGAACGGCGACCAGATCCCCGACCTCCTCCTCGCCACGGACGACAACGGCACCGGCTCTCTCGTCGTGCTGCTCGGCGTGCGCTGACTCGCCGCGACGGGCGCGCGCCCCTCCGCGACCGCGCCCCGTCGCCCGCACCGGCCTGATCCGGGGCGTATACTTCCCGTCGCTCATGCCCGACCGGTACGACGATCCTGCGCTCTACCTCAACCGCGAGTTGTCCTGGATGGAGTTCAACCAGCGCGTCCTCGACGAGGCGCTGGACCCGTCGGTGCCGCTGATCGAGCGGCTCAAGTTCCTCGCCATCTCCGCCTCCAACCTCGACGAGTTCTTCATGGTCCGCGTCGCGGGCCTGAAGCAGCAGATCGCCGGCGGCGTGATCGAGACTCCCGCCGACGGGCTGCGACCCGCGGAGCAGCTCGCCCGCGTCTCGGCGCGCGCGCAGCGCATGGTCGCCGAGCAGTATCGCGTGCTGAAGAAGGAGCTGATCCCCGGGCTGCAGCGGATCGGCCTTCGGCTGCTCACCCCGTCGGAGCTGGACGCCGAGCAGAAGAAGCTGCTGCTCGCCCACTACTCGAACCAGCTCTACCCCGCCCTCACCCCGCTCGCGATCGACCCGGGACACCCCTTCCCCCACCTGCGCAACCGCACCCTCAACCTCGCCGTCGCGCTCGACCGCGGCGAGCTGCGCGAGCGCGGCGGGCGCACCCAGGCCGGCTTCGCGGTGGTGCAGGTCCCGTCGGTGCTGGGGCGCTTCGTGGAGGTGCCGCACCCGAGCGCGCGCCGCGCGTTCATCCTGCTCGAGGACGTGATCGCGATGCACGTCGGCGATCTCTTCCCGGGGACGCGCATCCTCGGCGTGTGGCCGTTCCGCGTCACGCGCAACTCGGACCTGAGCTACGACGAGGACGAGTCGGCCGACCTCCTCCAGACGATCCAGAAGGAGGTCCGCCGGCGCGATCGCGGCAACGCCGTGCGCCTCGAGATCGGCCACGGCGCCGACCCCGGCGTGCGGCGCTTCCTCGCCGACACGCTCCGCCTCGGCCCCGACGACGTGTACGCCGTCGACGGGCCGCTCCACCTCGCCGACCTCCAGGCGCTCGTCGCGGGCGACCACCCGCGCGAGGCGCTCGACGAGCCGATGACGCCGCAACCCAACGCGCGGCTGCGGGACGCCGAGACCGTCGTCGAGGTGGTCGCGCAGGGGGACATCCTGCTGCAGCACCCCTACGACTCGTTCGAGCACGTCGTCGACTTCATCGAGGAGGCGGCCGACGATCCGCAGGTCCTCGCGATCAAGCAGACCCTCTACCGCACCTCGGGCGACTCGCCGATCGTGAAGGCGCTCGCGCGCGCCGCCGAGGCCGGCAAGCAGGTGACCGCGCTGGTCGAGCTGAAGGCGCGCTTCGACGAGGAGAACAACATCCAGTGGGCGCGCGCGCTCGAGGAGGCGGGCGTCCACGTGGTGTACGGGCTGATCGGGCTGAAGACGCACTGCAAGGTGGCGCTGGTGGTGCGCAAGGAGAACGGCGGCATCCGCCGCTACGTCCACCTCTCGACGGGCAACTACAACCCGTCCACCGCGCGCGTCTACACCGACCTCTCGCTGTTCACCTGCCGCGAGGCCTTCGGCGCCGACGCCACCGCGCTGTTCAACCTCCTCACCGGCTACTCGCAGCCGGCGACGTGGAAGCGCTTCGTGGTGGCGCCGATCGGGCTGCACGAGTCGGTGATCGCGATGATCGACCGCGAGGCGGAGCTGGCGCGCTCCGGCGCCGGCGGCTCGATCATCGCCAAGATGAACGCGCTGGTGGACCCCGACGTGATCCGCGCGCTCTACCGCGCCTCGCAGGCGGGCGTGAAGATCAACCTGATGGTGCGGGGGATTTGCTGCCTGCGCCCCGGCGTCGCGGGCGTGAGCGAGAACATCCGCGTCACGTCGATCGTCGACCGCTTCCTCGAGCACTCGCGGGTCTTTTGTTTCCGCGCGGGAGGCAAGGAGGAGGTCTATCTCTCCTCGGCCGACTGGATGCCCCGCAACTTCGTCCGCCGCGTCGAGCTGATGTTCCCCGTCGAGGATCCGGCGCTCAAGGCGCGCATCCGCGACGAGGTGCTCGGCGTGGCGCTCGCCGACAACGTCAAGACGCGCGTGCTTCGCCCCGACGGGACCTACGACCGCATGTCGCCCGCGCCGGGAGAGGAGGCGGTGCACAGCCAGCACCGCTTCATCGATCTGGCCCGCGCGCGTGCCGGGACGACGGGGACCGAGCAGCGCCTCAAGCTGCGCCCGACGGTGGTGCTGCGCCCGGCGACGCGCCGCGAGGCCCTCCGTCGCGAGCCGCCGGCGTCGCCCGCGCAGCAGCAGCTCCCCGTCCCCGTGGCGGTGCCGGATCCCGTGCGCGGCGGTTGAAGGCGGCGAGCACGCCGCTTGCTCCGCTCGGCTGCATGCGCGCCGCGCTCGTGCTGCTGCTCGTCCCGTCGCTCGCCCCAGCAAGCTTCGAGCACCCGGCCCCGGGCGAGGTGGCCCTGCGCGACGTGCCCAACACCGGGCGGAAGTGGCAGGAGGGGCGCGCGGTGATCGACGCGCCGCTGCCGATGGTGCGCAACTGGCTCTTCGACGCCGCGCACTGGCCGGGCCGCTTCCACGACGCTGCGTCGGTGGAGGTGCTCTCGCGCAGCGCCGACGAGATCCGCGTCCGGATGCGCTCGCGCCTCGCCGGGCGCGACCTGCTGCTCGACATCCGCCTCACGCCGACGGCGATCGAGTCCACCGGCGAGGGCCGCAACGTCGACGTGGCGGGGCGGATCTTCCTCACCCCCGCCGGACCGGGGCGCACCGACGTGATCATGCAGACCAGCGCGCACGTGCGCGGGCTCGCCGGCGTGTTCGCCCCCGAGCGCACCATCCGCGACCGCTCGCGCCGCAAGCTGCTCTCCGATCTCTCCGACCTCGAACGCCTCGCCCTCGCGGTGCGCAGCTACAGCGAGCGGTGACGCCGGGTTGACCTCGCGCGTCGGGCGCCGCATGGTGGATGCGTGCCGCGCAACGCCCTCGCCCTGGCCACGCTCCTCGCCGCCGGCTGTAGCACCTCCGCGCTGTCGCCCGGCGACGGGCCGAGCCCGGCCGATCGCGCGCCCGCCGACCTCTCCGTCGCCGACTCCGCCGAACCCGACTCCGCCGAACCCGATCTCGCGGTGCCCGATCTCGCGGTGCCCGATCTCGCAGTGCCCGATCTCGCGGTGCCCGATCTGGCGACGACCGACGGCGCCACCGCAACGCCCGATTCGTCGAACGGCGCCGATCTCGCGAACTGCGGCGGCGGCTTCCTCGGCAACACCGACGCCGGCGCCGCGGCCTGCCCGCTCGGCTGCAGCCCGCAGGTCGTGTACGTGCCGCCGACCGATCCACCGCTGCACATCGACTACTGCACCACCGCCCCGCACAACCACAACCCGCCCGCCAATGGCCTCCACTGGCCGTGGCATGCCAACTGGGGCGTCTACCAGGGAGTGCCCCAGCGCGAGTGGTGGATCCACTGCCTCGAGCACGGCGGCATCGTGCTGCTCTACAACTGCCCGCCCGCGGTCGGCGACGGCAGCGTCCCGGACGGTGGCCTCGGCCCCTATCCCTGCCCCGACGCCGGCGCGACGCCCGCGCCCGCGAGCTGCCCGCAGGAGATCGCCGAGCTCGCGGCGTTCTACACCAACCACCCGATCGACGAGCTGGGGGTGAAGCGCATCGTCGTGGCGCCCGACCCGCTTTTGCCGACGCGGTTCGCCGCGGTGGCGTGGGACTGGGTGTGGTCCTCCGACCAGCTCGACCTCCCGGCGATCCAGTGCTTCATCGACGCGCGCTACGGCCACGGCCCCGAGGAGGAGCCTTGAACACCCGGCGCGCGCACGTCTTCGTCACCGGGCGAGTGCAGGGCGTGGCGTTCCGCACCGCGTGCGAGCGCGCCGCGCGCACGGCGGGCGTCACCGGCTGGGTGCGCAACCTCGTCGACGGGCGCGTCGAGGCGGTGTTCGAGGGGAGCGCGGCGGCGGTGGAGGCAATGGTGACGTGGTGCCAGGAGGGCCCGCCGGCCGCGCACGTCACGCACGTCGAGCGGTGCGACGAGCCACCGGAGCGCGAGCCCGGGTTCCGCGTCGCTCCGACCGCCTGAGCCGTTCCAATCTCGGAGGCCCGATGACCTTCCTGCTCAACGTCCTGTGGTTCTTCTTCGGCGGCTTCATCGCCTTCGCCGGCTACGTGCTCGGCGGGCTCCTGCTCTGCCTCACCGTCGTCGGTATCCCGTTCGGGCTGATGTGCGTCCGGCTGGGGTTCGCCTCGCTGGCGCCGTTCGGCAAGCGCGTCGTCGAGCTGCCGAACGCCAACAGCGCCCTGCGCGTGATCTTCAACCTGATCTGGATCCTGCTGTTCGGGTGGGAGATCGCGCTCGCGCACCTCGGCAGCGCGCTCGCGTGCGCCATCACCATCATCGGCATCCCCTTCGCCGTGCAGCACGTGAAGATGGTGCCGCTGGCGCTGCTGCCGTTCGGCCGCGACCTGCGCTAGGCCAGCTACTCGTCCTTCACGTCGATCGCGTAGAGCTTGTTGTAGAGCGAGTGCCGGACCAGCAGGTCGGCGAAGGCCACCACGTCGCCGCCGTGGGCGCGCACGATCTCGAAGTTCGGCTCGATCGTCGACAGCGCGTCGCACAGCACCTCGTGCAGCTCGTGGATCGTCGGGCCGGGGTCGCGGATCTCGCCCGAGGCGGTGCGCGCGAGCCGATCGCGCACCTGCTCCACCTCCGGGCGCCAGGAGGGCTTGAGCGCGTCGATGCGCGCCTGGCGGATCAGCCCCGCTACCATCCCGGCGAGGTTCCGCACGTCCTCCTCCATCGCCGCCGGATCGAACACCGGCTCGACGAGCCCGAGCAGGAGCGGCCACACGCGCCCGGCCTCGCGCCGCCCCTTGAACACCAGCGACTGCGGGCGGACGTTGTTGTGCGCCAGCCCGTGCGCGTGCAGCCGCGCCAGCGTCGCCGCGCCGATCAGCCCGAGGCCGAACGCCTCCTCGAGCGAAAGCTCCACGTTCTCCAGATCCGTCCCGAACCGTGGATCGGCGATGTACTCCGAGAACAGCAGGAGCTGCTCGGACTCCTTCTCGTAGCAGACCTTGTGCAGCGGCGTGAGGAAGCCCTGCCGCACGCGCGACAGGATCGGCTGCACGCGCCCGAGGAAGTTCTCGACGTAGCGCTGCGGGTTGATCTTGTTGCGCAGGTCGATCGCCGTGACGATCTTCCGGTAGATGTTGTCCTCGGGGAAGCGCCCGCTCGAGACCAGCTCCGGGTCGGGCAGCGCGAGGAAGATCGGGTGCCCCTTGACCAGCCCGAGGCTCTTCTCGAGGACGTAGCCGTGGCGGTGCAGCGTGTTCCCGGCGCGCCGCAGCTCGTCGCGCGTCACCGACGGGTCGAGGCGCGTCTGGTAGACCTGGTCGGGCGTGACGGTGACCTGGGTGAAGACGTACCCCATCGTCTTGCGGAAGCGCACGCGCGCCTCGCGCTGCTGCCGCGACAGCTCCAGCGCCGAGAGCGCCGACCACACCGCGCGCGCGTCGGCGAAGCGGGCCGCCGGCTCGCGCTGGAGGCAGCGCTCGATGATCGGCCGCAGCTCGAGCGGCACCGTTTCGGGGTACTGCACGCGGCTCTCGCGCCGCCGCACCATGCCGTCGGCGATCCGGTAGAGCAGCGTCGAGAGGTCGGGCACCTCGCCGTAGAGGGAATCGTCGGTGAACAGCGCGTACAGCGCCGTGCCGACGGCGTACACGTCGGCGCGCGGCGAGATCTCCTCGTTGCCGAGCACGTCGTCGAGCAGCTCCGGCGCGACGGAGAACTCGGGCGAGCCGGCGATCCGCCCCTGGTAGTAGCCGTGGTAGCTGCGTTCGTCGGCGGGCAGTAGGTTCGGCACCACCGAGAGGTCGAAGTCGAACACCACCGCGCGGCTGCCGAGGGTGAGCACGTTGTAGAGCGTGAAGTCGCGATGGACGATGCCGCGATCGTGCAGCGCGGCGAGCCCCTGGAGCGCGTCGCTGAGCAGCCCGACGCGCTCGCTCGGCGACATGCTCTCGGTCGTCAGCAGCCCGAGCACCGACTGGCCGGCGAGCGGCGACACCATCAGGTAGTTGTCGGCGATCGGCGAGACGAGCAGGACCGGCAGGATGTTCGGGTGGTGGACGCGCTTCAACACCTCCAACACCTGCTCGAAGTGATCGAAGCGGCGGCGGGCGGTGTCGTCGTCGCGGAGCAGGACGAGGAACTCCTCGCGAAAGGTCTTGCCGACCACCGGCTCGGGCGGATCGAGGGGCGCGCCGAGCGGGCGCCGCTCCATGCTCCAGACGTTGCCCATGCCGCCCGTGCCGAGCCGTTCGCCCGAGGTCCGGTAGAGGTAGGTCCCGTCGGTGAACTCGACGCCTCCGCGCTCGAGGTCCGCGGCCCGGAGGCGAGACAGGGGGAGCGGGGCGTCGGACATGAGACGACTCTACCCGCGCCGCGGCGACGAAGGAAGTTCACGCCCGGCGCGGAGAGGCGCCCAGGGCAGGCCTGCCCGAGAATCGGGTTGACCTCTCTCCCTGCTCGCTTTATAGAGTCCGCACTATAAAATGCGCACCCGCGGCCGCCCCGTGACGCTCTCGGAAGACGATCTGCTCGCCGCGGCGCGGGACGTGTTCCTCGAGCGCGGCCTCGACGCCACGACCGTCGAGATCGCGGAGCGCGCGGGCATCTCGGAGAGCGTCATCTTCCACCGCTACAAGACGAAAGAGGCGCTGTTCCTCGCCGTCTTCGACCGCGAGCTGGTGCTCCCCGAGGTCTTCGAGCACCTCGCTTCGGCCGTCGGCAAGGGCGAGATCGCCGAGCACCTCTTCGCCCTCGGATCGGGCGTGGTCGAGCTCTCGCAGTCCGTGCTGCCGTTCATGATGATGGCGTTCTCCAGCCCGACGAAGCTGCACCAGTGCCACGATCGGATGCGAAAGCCGCACACGATCCGGCTGAAGATGGTCCGGCTGCTCTCCGGCTACTTCGAGGCGGAGGTCCGGCTGGACCGGCTGCGCGCCGTGGATCCGGAGATCCTCGCGCGAACGTTCCTGGGCGGAGTGCAGCACTACGTCATGTCGGATTTCCTCGAACGCTCCGCCGACGGCCTCCCGCTGGCGGCGGGGACCTACCTGCGTGGACTGATCGACATCCTGCTCGAGGGAGCTGCCGCTTTGCCCATCGTGCATCGCCCGGCGCGCCCTCGTCGCACGAGGAGGTGACGTGGTTTCGTTCGCCCAATTATCGAGTAGGCACTCAAGAATCGTCGCGGTGATCGCGTTGCTTGGGGCCCCGGCCCGCGCGCACGCGCTCCAGCCGCTCGCCGACTTCCTCGCCGGCGCCCGGACGGCCAGCGTGGACGATCGCGAGGCGAGGCTGATCGCGGTCGCGCAGGATTCGAACGCGGTGGCCGCGCTGTCGCGCAACCTGCCGGCCTTCACCGCGCGCGGGACCTACACGCACAACCAGTTCGAGGTCGATTTCCCCGTCGGGATGGGACCGCCGCTGCTGCTCCAGCCGCTCGATCAGTTCGACGCGTTCCTCCAGCTCGACGTGCCGATCGTCGACTCCGGGTCCTTCCTGCGCACCCGCGCCGCACGGGCGGATGCGCGCGCCGCGAAGCACAACGCGCAGGCGACGGTGCTCGACGTCGAGAAGCAGGTGGCGCGCTTCTACTACCAGATCATCGGCGCCGAGGCGTTGCGCCGTTCCGCCGAGCGGAACCTCGCCGCGGCGCAGGCCAACGCCGACCTCCTCGTCGAGCGGCGGGCGGGTGGCATCGCCACCGAGCTCGACGTCGCGCGCGCCTCCTCTGAGGTGGAGCGCGCGCGACAGAACATCGCCGACGCGGTGCTCGCCTCGGAGCTTTCGCGTCGCGCGCTCCGCACCCTGACCGGCATCGAGGCTGCGGGCGAGGCGGTGGCCGCCGTCGACGATCTGCACGAGGAGGCGCCGCTCGCCGAGTGGGAGGCGACCCCGGAGGCGCGGGTGCCGCTCCTCCTGGCGGCCGCCGAAGCCCAGCGCGGCGCCGACGCCAACGCGCTGGCGGCGAAGCTCGCCCTCGTCCCGACGCTCTCGGCGACGGCGCTCGAGCGCTTCACCAACGCGACCGCCTTCCTCTTCGGCCACGACAACATCTTCAGCCTCGCGGTCAACCTGACCTGGCACTTCGATTTCACGACGATGGCCAACATCCGTACGCTCGCCACGACCGCCGAGATCGCGGCCGTCCGGCGGGAACGCGCACGCCTCGCCGTGCGCGACCAGATCCACGACGCGTGGGAGCGCGTGCGCGCCGGGATCGCCAAGGGCCGCGCCGCTCGGGCGCAGGTGCGGGCAGCGAGCCTCGCGGCCCAGTACGCGACCGAGCGCTACGCGAGCGGCACCGGCACCCAGCTCGACGTCGTGCAGGCGCAGCGCGACGAGTTCGCGGCCGACGTGGCCCTCATCCAGGCCGACGCCGACCTGGCCTTCTCGCGGGGGCTGCTCCGCCTGAGCGCCGGCCAGCCCCTCGATGGGGCCCCAGGCCCCCCTGGATCGGATTTGCGGGGGGAATCCCCCCGGAAGGACGGGGGGGCCGCAGGCCCTCAAAAGGGAGTAGACGCGCGATGAACGGTCGAATCGGGAACGCCATGAAGGCGCTGCACCGCAACATTCCATGGACTCCGCTCGTGCTCGCATGCGCCTGCTCGCAGCCGCATGCCGACGACGCCCCGTCCCGCGCGAAGGCAAGACCGATCCACGTCGACATCGTGACCGTCGAGGAGCGAGCGGTGCCGGACGTGCTGTTGCTGGCGGGATCGCTCAAGGCGAACCAGGAATCGGACCTGGCGGCGAACGCGAATGGGAGCGTCACGCGAACCATGGTCGAGCGCGGCAGCTACGTCGCGCGCGGCGAGCCGATCGCCCAGCTCGACGTGCGCATGGCCACGCTGAACGCGTCGGAGGCCGAATCGAACGTGGCGACGGCGCGCACGCAGAAGCAGTTCAACGAGTCCGAGTGCACGCGCTACCAGCGGCTCTTCCAGCGCGGCGTGATCACCCAGCAGGAGTTCGATCGGCAGGCGACCGCCTGCAAGACCGCCGAGACCTCGACCGCCGCGGCCGAGACCCGCGTCGCGCTCGTGCGGCAGACGCTCTCCGACGGGACGATCCGCGCGCCCTTCCCCGGCCTCGTCTCCGAGCGCTACGTCTCCGTGGGCGAATACGTGCTGCCGAGCACCCGCATCGCGCACCTCGTCGACATCGATCCGCTGCGGCTCGAGCTGACCATTCCCGAGCAGCACATGGGCGCCGTCAAGATGGGGCAGAAGGTCGAATTCCAGGTGGCGGCATTCCCCAACCAGACCTTCCGCGGCGCGGTGCGCTACATCGGGCCGTCGGTCCGCGCCACGACGCGCGACCTCGTGTTCGAGGCGCTCGTCCCCAACAAGGACAAGCTGCTCCGACCGGGCCTCTTCGCCACGGCGCGGCTCGACGCGGGGACGCGCCGGCTGCCGGTCGCGCCGAAGGGCGCGCTCCGCGAGGACGGTGACACCACGCGCGCGTTCGTGGTCGTCGACAAGCACGTCGAAGAGCGCATCGTGCAGGCGGGCGCGCCGCAGGGCGAGCTGGTGCCCATCCTTTCGGGCCTCGCAGCGGGCGAGCACGTCGTCGCGCATCCGGACAATCGGGTGAGCGACGGCGTCGACGTCGAGTAAGGAGGGGACGCCCGATGCAATGGCTTGCCAGGCTCTGTGTTCGTCGCCCGGTCTTCGCGGCCGTCCTCATGCTGACCATCTGCGTGATCGGACTGGCGGGCTACTCGAAGCTCGGGCTCGATTGGTTCCCCAAGGTCGACTTTCCCATCATCGTGGTCACCACGCGGCTCGACGGCGCGGCGCCCGAGGAGGTGGAGACCGAAATCACCGAGAAGCTCGAGGAGGCGGTCAACACCATCAGCGGCATCGATGAGCTGCGCTCCGTCTCCGTCGAGGGCGTCTCGCAGGTGTACATCACCTTCACGCTCGACAAGCCGGTCGACGTCGCCGCCCAGGACGTCCGCGACCACGTCAGCGTCGCGATCCCGAACCTGCCGAAGGGGATCGACCCGCCGGTGGTCGGCAAGCTCGATCCCGACGCGGTCCCGATCCTGTATATCGCCCTCCATTCGAGCCGGCCGGTCCGCGAAACCACCGAGATCGCCGACAAGCGCGTTCGGCGCCAGATCGAATCGATCCCCGGCGTCGGACAGGTCAATCTGCTCGGCGGGCGCAAGCGGCAGATCAATGTCTGGCTGGACCCGGAGAAGCTGCGCGCGACGGGCCTGACTCCCCAGGACGCCCAGCGAGCGATCGCGATGCAGAACCTGACCACTCCGGGCGGCGTGCTCAATGCCGGCCCCACGGAGATGACGCTCCGCGTGCAGGGGCGCGTGGCGAGCCCGCAGGCCATCAGCGACATCGTCGTGCGCGAGGTCGCGAATCACCCCATCCGCATCGCCGACGTGGCGCGCGTCGAGGACAGCGAAGAGGAAGAAACCTCCATCGCGCTCAAGGACGGAAAGCCGGTCGTCATGCTGACGGTGCGCAAGCAGTCGGGCGAGAACACCGTGGCGGTGGTCGATGCCGTGCTCGACCGACTCTCCCAGGTGGAGCGCACGTTGCCGGCGGGCTACAAGCTCGAGGTGGTGCGCGACAACTCGGGAGTGGTGCGCACCGCCGTGGGCGCCGTGAAGGAGCACCTCATCCTCGGCGCCATCTTCGCTTCGCTGGTGGTGCTCCTGTTCCTCGGCAACCTGCGCTCGGCGGTGATCGCGGCCGTCGCCATCCCCATCTCCATCATCGGCACCTTCGCGCTGATGTGGCTCGAGGGGTTCACGCTCAACATGATTACGCTGCTCGCGCTCGCGTTGGCGGTGGGCATCGTGATCGACGACGCGATCGTCGTCCTCGAGAACATCTACCGCTTCATTCACGAGAAGGGGCAAAAGCCGTTTCCCGCCGCGGTCGGGGCGACCAGGGACATCGGCCTGGCGGTGCTCGCGACCACGCTCTCCCTGTTGGCGGTCTTCATCCCGGTGGCCTTCATGCAGGGCATCGTCGGCCGCTTCCTCCTCGGATTCGGCCTCACCATGGCATTCGCCATTGCCGTGTCGATGCTGGTCAGTTTCTCGCTCACGCCGATGCTGTCGGCGCGATGGCTCGAGCCCCCGAGGCGCGACGCGCAGGGTCGCCCCCTCGTGGAAAAAAGCTGGCTCGAGCGCCTGGTCGATCGCTTCTACCTGCCAATCGAGCGGGTCTACATGGCGATGCTGCGCTTCGTGATGCAACACCGCTGGGTGGTGGTCCTGGCCTGCCTGGGTGCGCTCTATTCGATTGGGCCGCTCGGGAAAAAGGTCCCCAAAGCATTCATGGCCGAGGACGACCAGGGCCAGATCCAGGTCAATGTTCGCGCTCCCGAGGGCACCAGCCTCAAGGCGACGGGGCTCATCGCGGAACGAATTGCGCGGCAGATCCGCGAGACGATCCCGGGCGTGCTGCTGACGACGATGACGATTGGCGACAACGATCAACGCACGCCCAACAAGGCTTCAATCTACGTGCGGCTCACCGACCCGAGCCAGCGCGACGTCGATCAGACCGTCCTCATGGCCCGCATCCGCGACGAGATCGTCAAGAAGCAGCCGAAGGAGCTCCGCATCGACGTGTCCCAGGTCGACGCATTCAACAGCGGTCAGTCCACGGCGTCGGTCCAATACGGGATATTCGGGCCGGATTTGAACAAGCTGGCGGAGTACAGCAGCCAGATCGTCGCCCAGCTCAAGAAGGTGCCCGGCGCCGTCGACGTCGACTCCAACCTGGTCGTCGGAAAGCCCGAATTGCAGGTATTGATCGACCGCGAGAAGGCGGCCGACCTGGGCGTGCAGGTGGCGGACATCGCGCAGACGCTGCAGCTCCTCGTCGGTGGCCTCAAGGTCTCGGCCTACGCGGAGGCGGGCGAGGACTACGACGTGCGCGTGCGCGCCGACCGGAAGTTCCGGACCGACGCCGAGGGGCTGGCGCTCGTGACGGTGCCGTCGACGCGCTATGGCTCGGTGCCGCTGAGCGAGGTGGTCCGGCTGAATCCCGCGACCGGCCCGTCGGCGATCAACCGCGCGAGCCGGCAGCGCCAGCTCGTCGTGCAGGCCAACGTGGCGCCCGGCTTCGGCGAGAGCGACGTGCAGGTGGCCCTGGAGAAGATCATCGCCGACCTGCACCTGCCGGCGAGCTACCAGGCGGCGCCGCAGGGCCGCTCGCGCGAGACCGGGCGCGCGGCGAGGAACTTCCTCCTCGCCTTCGGCCTGTCGTTCGTCTTCATGTACCTCGTGCTGGCGGCGCAGTTCGAGTCGTGGCTGCACCCGATCACGATCCTCATCTGCCTGCCGCTCACGGTCCCGTTCGCGCTCCTGTCGCTGCTCCTGTTCCACCAGTCGCTCAACATCTTCACCGCGCTCGGCCTGCTCGTGCTCTTCGGCGTCGTGAAGAAGAACTCGATCCTCCAGGTCGATCACACCAACAACCTGCGCGCTCACGGCCTCTCGCGCACCGAGGCGATCCTGCGCGCCAACCGCGACCGCCTGCGCCCGATCCTGATGACCACCGTCGCCTTCGTCGCCGGCATGATCCCGCTCGCCTTCGCGCGCGGCATCGGCGCGGGGCTGGCGCGCGCCACCGGCGGCGTGGTGATCGGCGGCCAGACGTTCTCGCTGCTGCTCACGCTGCTCGCCACGCCCGTCACCTACTCCCTCTTCGACGACGTCTCGGCCTGGCAAAAGCGCATCTTCGGGCGCAAGGAGGTCGTCGACAAAGGGGAACGAGAGCTGGAGCCGGAGGCGGAGAAGGTCGAGCCCGCCGAGGGGGGCATCCAGGTGGTCAACCAGTCGGGCGGTGAGTGACCGAGCGCCGCCGCTTCCGTGACCGGATCTCCGCCGCCTCTCCGTGGGCGTAGCGCAGCGAGGGCGATGAGTGGTATCCTCCGCGCCCTCGCGACGAACCGAACACTCGAGCCGGTAGCTCAGCCGGTAGAGCAGCGGCCTTTTAAGCCGTTGGTCCTGGGTTCGATCCCCAGCCGGCTCACCAGACCTTCCAAAGCATCCGTCGCGACGATCGGCCGTCCCTGCTTCCCGTGCGGAGCCTATGCTCCCACTCCTTGATGCGGGTCAAGGCTCGACGATCTTCCGATCTGCTCAATAGTCTGCCAACCTTACGATCGGAGACTGGTTCCATGCACCGCCGCCGGTGAGACACCCGCTTCGCGAGATCCGCGATCCGGGCCCGCGCAACCAGGTCGGCGTCGACGATTCCCTGCGACTCGTTTGGCCGCGTCACCCGCCAGTCCTGCCGGCGGCAAGGAGAACGGGATGTTTCACATCACGATCGCGAAGAAGGTGTTGGTCGGATTCGCCGGCGGCGTCCTCCTGATGGTAACGATGGGCGGGCTGAGCTACCGCGCCGTCAAGGACCTCGGCGCGATGACCGAGGATCTCGGGACCAACAAGCTGCCCGCCGTCGAGGCGATCGGCACGATCAACGAAGCCAAGACGGCGATCATGGCGGGCGAGCGCGACCTCGCCATCGCCGGCGATCCGGCGGCCGCCGAGCCGCGCCGGCTCGCGCGCGTCCGGATCGAAGAGGGGATGAAGCGCGCGGAGGAGGCCTGGCAGCGTTACGAGGCGTTGCCGCAGACCACTCTCGAGGCCCGGCTCTGGAAGAACTTCACCCCCGAGTGGGACAGGTGGAAGCACGACCACGACGCGGCGATGACCGCGCTCCAGGAGCGCGACGCGCTGCTCGGCCCGGGGGTGGGCGCGAACGATCCCCGGCTCGAAGCCGCCCAGCGCCGGGCGTTCGCGGCCTCGGAGGCCGCGCTGGGCAGCTTCCGCGAAGCGGAGAGGCTCCTCGGCGAGGTCGTCGCGGAGACCGTCCGCGCCTCCGACGTCGACTTGAAGGACGCGCGCTCGACCATTTCGTCGGCGACCGCGACCATCGTGGGAGCCCTCCTCCTCGGCATCCTCCTCAGCATCGCCGTCTACATGTTGCTCGCGCGAGACATCGGCATCATCGTGCGTGCGCTGATCGGGGAGAGCCGCAAGGTGTCGGCGGCGGTCAAGGAGGGGCGGCTCGGCGTGCGGGGGGACGTGGAGGCGATCGACCTCGAGTTCCGCGACATCGTGCGCGGCATGAACGAGACGATGGACGCGTTCGTCACCCCGATCCGGCAAACGTCGCAGTACATCGCGGAGATCTCGAAGGGCAATATCCCGGAAGCGATCGGGGACGATTACCGCGGCGACTTCAACGACATCAAGAAGAGCCTGAATTCCCTCGTCGAGAACCTCGACCGCTTCATCGCCGAGATGGTGCACATGTCGAAGCAGCACGACCTCGGCGACGTGGACGTGGTGATCCCCGGGGAGAAATTTCAGGGATCCTACCGGGCGATGGCCGAGGGCGTGAACGCCATGGTGGCCGGCCATCTCACGCTGAACCGGAAGGCGATGGCATGCGTCGCGGAGTTCGGCCGCGGCAATTTCGAGGCGCCGCTCGAGAAGTTCCCAGGCAAGAAGGCGTTCATCAACGAAACGATCGAGAAGGTGCGCGCGAACCTGAAGGCGCTGATCTCGGACGCGACGCTGCTGTCGCAGGCGGCGGTCGAGGGCAAGCTCAAGACGCGCGCCGACGCGACGAAGCACGAGGGCGACTTCCGCAGGATCGTGGAGGGCGTCAACACGACCCTCGACGCCGTGATCCGGCCGGTGGAAGACGCTTCGCTCGTCCTCGAGCGGCTCGCGAGGGCCGACCTGCGCGCGCGCATCACCGGCTCCTACCCGGGCGATCACGTGAAGATCAAGGACTCGGTGAACGCCATGGCCGAGGGCGTGCTGGCGCCGATCGAGGAGGCGTCCGCGGTGCTCGAGAAGCTCGCCGCGTCCGACCTGCGCCCGCGAATCACCGGCGAGGCCCAGGGAGACCTCGCGAAGATCAAGACATCGGTGAATGCGATGGCCGACGCGCTCCACGACGCGCTCAGCCAGGTCGCCGAGGCGACGGATCGGGTCTCCTCGGCGAGCGCTCAGATCGCCGCCAGCAGCCAGAGCGTGTCGCAGGGCACGACCGAACAGGCCAGCTCCCTCGAGCAGACCTCCAGCACGCTCGAGGAGATCTCGGCGATGACGAAGCAGAACGCCGACAATACGAAGCAGGCGCGCGCGCTGGCGCAGGCGAGCCAGGGGGCGGCGGACAGCGGCACCGGCGCCATGATTCGCATGGTCCAGGCGATGGGCAAGATCCGGGCATCGGCCGAGGGGACCGCGGAGATCATTCGCGACATCAATGAAATCGCATTCCAGACCAACCTGCTCGCGCTCAACGCCGCGGTCGAGGCGGCGCGCGCGGGCGAGGCGGGCCGGGGATTCGCGGTGGTCGCGGAGGAGGTTCGCAACCTGGCGCTGCGCTCGAAGGAGGCCGCCAAGAAAACCGAAGAGCTCATCAAGGAGTCCGTGAAGCTGGCCGAGGAGGGAGCCGTCATCTCCAACGAGGTCAACGGCAACCTCTCCGAGATCGTCGCCTCCGTCGGCAAGGTGACCGGCATCGTGGGCGAGATCGCGGTGGCGAGCCAGGAGCAGGCGCGCGGGATCGAGCAGGTCAACAAGGCGGTCGCCGAGATGGAGCAGGTGGTCCAGCAGGCGGCCGGCAATTCCGAGGAGACCTCGAGCGCCGCCGAGGAGCTGTCCTCGCTGGCGCAGGGGCTCGCCCACATGGTCAGCAGGTTCCAGCTCAATCGGGCGGCGATCGCGGGCGCGGGCCTCGCGGCCGCGAAGCGAGCCTCCATCGCCGCGCCGCTGCAACCCAAGCGCCTCGTCGGCAAGGGCAAGGGTGGCGGCGGCGGCGCGATCCACCTCCGCCCCGAGGACGTGATCCCGCTCGAGAGCGATCCCGATTTCAAGGAATTCTGATCCCCGCGAAGGGAGCCGGGACGGTGAGACCATTCGGAAAGCGATTGCCGCGCTCTGTTCGACGGCTATCGTTTCCCCGTGTATCCCAGGATCCCAATCGGCGCGAAGCAGGATCGGAAAGGCGGCCGTGATCAGGGGCTGCGCGCCGTGAGGGGCGCTCACGAGACGCGTCGCGCACTCGTCGCCGCCCAGTCGGGAACGCCGCTCGATCGAGCGGCCGACGGGCTCGGTCTCCTGCAGCCGCTCGCCGAGTGGTGCGAGCGCCCGGTCATGGCCATCGACGAGGATGGCCTGGTTCGCGTCTGCAACGAGCCGATGCTGCGCCTGCTCTCGCGCGACCGCGGGGAGGTCATCGGCCGCGCCGTGGGGGAATCGGTCGAAATCGTCCGGGCGACGGAGCACCTGCGGAGCGCGCAGGGATCTCCCGGCGGCGATCGGATCGAGTATTCGGTCTTGACGCGCGACGGCCGGAACCTCTCGCTGATGTGCGATGTGGTGAGGTTCGGCGGGCGCGGAGACGGGGGAATGGTCTTGCGGGTCATCGAGGTGAGCCTCGCCCCAGGGGCGCGCGCTCCCTATTTCCGTGGTGACGAGCGGTACACCATCGCCACCTCGCGCGGGGAGTTCGGCCTGCTGAAGTCGCGCTGGCAGGCGGACCCCAGCCCCACGCGGGCCGCCGACGTGGGACGCCGCTGCTACGAAGTGATGAGCGGCCGCGACGCGCCGTGCACGGGCTGCCCGGTCCCCGGGCTCTCGGCGACGTCGGGCCCCGTCACCGCCGTCGTCGGGAGCGAGTCTTCCGGCGGCGAGGTGCGGGTCGCCACCGCCGAGTGGCTCGACGACTCGACGGCCGCCATCCTGATTCGCCGAATTCCGGCCTCGGTGTTGCGGGGAATCCTCGGGGCGCGGGTCGCGTTGATTGCCGAGCAGACGGGGCTGTCGGCACGCGAGCGCGCGGTGCTCGAGCTATCGGTCGCGGGGAGCGGGCCCAAGGAGATCGCCTCCGCGCTCGGCATCTCGACGCGGACCGTGAAGTTCCACCAGGCGAACGTGCGGCGGAAGGCGAGCGCGGTCTCGCAATCCGAGCTGGTGAGCCTGGTCTTGCACTCCGAGCCGCCGCGCCCGAAGCGCTGACCGGCGAGATTCCTATCCGGCGTCGATCGCCCCGCTCTTTCCCGCCTGACGCAGCGCCTCGGTGACGACCTCGCGGACCTTGTCCGGATGGAACG
Organism: Myxococcales bacterium; assembly: GCA_021784515.1. Taxonomy (GTDB): domain Bacteria; phylum Myxococcota_A; class Polyangia; order Palsa-1104; family SHYY01; genus SHYY01. Next base: position 23,139 of record JAJXSP010000015.1, read on the forward strand.
GCTTGGACAGGAAGCTCCGGACTCCCATCGCGGCGAGCCGCTCACCGTACATTTCCTGCGACTCCGAAGAGATGATCACCGTCGGGATCCGGGCCAGCACGCCCTGCTCGTGGAGCTTCTGCAGGAAATCGACGCCGTTCATCTCCGGCATGTTGATGTCCGTGAAGATGACGTCCACCTGCGCCGGGGCCTCCAATACGAGGCCCAGCGCCACGGCGCCATTGGGGGCTTCCCGGATCCGTTCCACGGGAATCCCCGACAGCCCGATCGAACGCTTGACGATCGAGCGGATCATGGCCGAGTCGTCGACGATCAAAACGCTGATTCCCATGAGTCCTCGCGAATTCGAACCGAGAAGGAGACGCGAAATGGCACCATCACCACTCCACGTCTACCCCAGAAGTGGTGACCACCACCCGTCCCGTGCCCACGAACAGCTTCACCGAGCGCGACCGGGTCCCCCCGACGTCCTCGGCGTCGATTCGAATCCCGTTCTTCGAAAACATCTTGCGCAGGATGACGTAGTTCCGCTTTCCGATTTCCTGGCTGACCGGCATCCCGTTGAGCTTGGCCCCCCCGGCGACCGTCACGACGATTCGGCGCTTCTCCGCGCCGAGGGCGTACATCTTCTCGAACAGCAGCGGCACGCCGGTGTCGGCGAACATCGCCGGATTCTTCTCGGCCTTCTCCCGATTGGTGCTCGAATGGGGGAGCATGTAATGCAGCATCCCGCCGATGGCGCGAACGGGATCGTGCACCACCACCGCGATGCAGGAGCCCAGCGCAGGCGTCACGATCATCGCCCGGGGATCGTCGCTGACCTTCAAATCCCCCACCCCGACCAACAGGCGAACCGGACCGTCGCCGTCGGGAACACCCGCGGTGGGCCGAGGCCTGTCGGGGCGGATGATGGGCAATCGTTCGGCTCCTAATCGAGAGGCTTACGGTACAAGGACGGTCGGAGGATGTCCAGGCGGGCGCGGAGCTCGCCCAGCGACTCCGCGTGCCCGATCACCAGGAATCCGCCGGGGCGCAAAAGCCGCACGATCTCGCCGACCAGGCGCTGCCGGACCTGCAGGTCGAAGTACATCATCACGTTGCGGCAGAACACCATGTCCAGCGGGCCGTTCATCGGCAGCCTGGGCAGCGAGAGGTTCAGGCGCTTGAAGACGATCAGGCGCTGCACCTCCGGCCGTACCTGGTAGTCGCCGCCCTCGCCGCGTCGGACGAAGTAGTTGGCGATCTGCGAGCGCGACAGCGGCGACAACCGGCTCTCCGGATAGACGCCGGCAGTCGCCCGCATCAGGACCCGGGTGGAGATGTCGGTCGCCAGAATCCGGAAATCGACCGCGCGCCCCTGGAACGCATCGAGGGCGGTCATCGCAATCGAATAGGGCTCTTCGCCGGTGGAGGAGGCGGCGCACCAGACGCGCAGTCGCGTGCGCCGCTGCAGGCGCCACTGGTTCAGCGCGCGACCGAAGAACTCGAAATGATCGCGTTCGCGGAAGAAGGAGGTGTAGTTGGTCGAGATCGCATCGAGGAAGTTGCGGATCTCCTCGCCGGTCTCCTCGTTCTCGAGATAGTCGAGATACGACTCCTGGCTGTCCAGGCCGAGCGCCCGCTGCCGCTTCGCCACCCGTGCTGCGACCAGCATCTCCTTCCCCTCCCTGAGGCGGATGCCGGCCTGTTGATAGGCGATCTCGGAGAACCGGTGGAACAATCGGGCGTTCATCGCCGTCGCCCGGCCGGGGTCGGCGTGCGCGGGCGGCGGACGGAACGGAGCACCCCGGAACTTTCCGCGCGGCGGTCCCGGCGCGGCAACTGACCCAATCGGCAGGTGGTGACTGATCGGGCGCGCAGGCGCCACCGGCAGCGCTCGCCGAGCGGCCGGTCGTGGCGCCGCAGCGCTCCCCGATCTGCCATCTCGATCAGGCGCCGCCTGCCGATCCGGTCAGTTGCAGCGTCGGCGCGTGGACGCGGACAATCGCCGCGTGCGTCGCCGTGTCCGCTGCTCTCCAGCTCCTTCCCCGACTCCGGGGACTGGCGCCCCGCGGCCCGAAGGCGAACAGCCCGGCCACCCGGGGCTGTAGAGGCCGAACGAGGCGCCCGTGGCCGAACCGACGAAGAATCCGCTCCAGGCGGGCACCGGCGAGCAGGGGACCTCCGTGGCCGAGAAGCTCGTCGCGCTCGGCCTGCCGGAGTGGGTCGAGCCGGAGATGCTGCAGGAGTTCCTCGCCACCCAGACCGGCGCCCTCGAGGACGTCGAGCGGGAGATCCTCGAGGTGGAGGGCGGCAGCGAAGAGGGCCTCGCGGAGCTGAAGCGGCGCCTGCACACGATGAAGGGCGAAGCGGGGGCGATCGGGCTTTGCGGGCTCGAGCGCGTCTTTCACGCCATGGAGGACTGCCTCGCGGCGGCGCCGCCGGATCGCAGCGACCGCCTGCTGGAGGCGAAGGACTGGCTTGCTTCGACGCTGGCCTCGCTGGCGAAGCTGGCGCCGCCCGAGTCGCCGGCGGACAAGGTCGTGGCGCTCCTCACCAGCGTGCCGCCGGCCGCCGACACCGCGGCCCCCGATCCCGCGACCGCCGATCCAGCGACCGCCGATACCGCGGCCGCCGGCGCCGCGACCGCCGGCGCCGCGGCCCCCGCGCCCGGGGCCGCGGATCTCCCCTCGAAAGGCGGCGCGAGGGCGCACCGCGATCCCGAGACGGTGGCGATGCTGGGCGAGTTCATCGTGGAAAGCGACGAGGGGCTCGGAAGCGCCGAGCAGCTGCTCATGAACGTCGAGCACGACGGCCCTTCGCCCGAGTCCACCAACGGGCTGTTTCGAATCGTTCACAACATCAAGGGCGGCTCGGGTTTCTACAATGTGCCGGACGTCACCGCCCTCGCCCACCGGACCGAGACGCTGCTCGACCTCCTGCGCGACGGCGTCATGGAGTTGCGAGGCGCCGTCCTCGATCTCGTGCTCGACGCGGTCGACCACCTGCGGCAGCTCCTCTCGGCGGTGCGCGACGCGGTCGATCGCGACGTCGAATTCCCGGCCAGTCCCGAAGTGCCGCAGCTCCTCGCCCGCCTCCAGGCGGCGATCGACGGCGAGCCGCCGCCGCCCGCCGAGCTGCCCGCCTTCCGGCCGGGCACCCAGCTGGGAGAAATCCTGGAGACGATCGCGGCGGTCCCACCATCCCGAACCGCCGCGGCGGCGGTCGCGCAGAAGGTCTCCGGCCTCCGGCTCGGCGAGGAGCTGGTCGCCCAGGGGGACGTGCGGCCAAAGCAGCTCGTGCAGGCGCTGCGCGCCCAGGCAGAGGCCAACCGCGCCTCCACGGCGCGAATTCGCGGGACCGTCAAAGTCGATCTCGAGCGCGTGGACAGCCTCGTCGAGATGATCGGCGAGCTGGTGATCGTGCAATCGATGGTCGTCAACGCTCCCGAGATGCAGGCCATCACGTCCCACCGCACCCGCAATTACCTCGGGCACCTCACGAAGATCGTGCGCGATCTCCAGGGCGTCGGAATGCACATGCGGATGGTGCCGCTGCGCGCCGTATTCCAGAAGATGGCGCGCCTCGTCCGCGATCTGTCGCACAAGAGTGGCAAGGAGGTGCAGGTCGCCCTCTCCGGCGAGGGCACGGAGATGGACCGCAGCATGGTGGAGCAGATTGGCGATCCCCTGGTCCACATGATTCGCAATGCCGTGGATCATGGAATCGAACCGGCCGCCGAGCGCGCCGCCGCCGGCAAGCCGCCGGTCGCCACCGTTCGCCTCTCGGCCTTTCACGAGGGCGGGAGCATCGCCATCGAGATCGGCGACGACGGAGGCGGGCTGCGGCGGGACGCGATCCTCGCCAAGGCGCGCGCCCAGGGGCTGATCTCCGGGAATCAGGAGCTGTCCGACGACGCGGTCTTCTCGCTGATCTTCGCACCCGGCTTCTCGACGGCAAAGCAGATTACGGAGCTGTCCGGCCGCGGCGTCGGAATGGACGTGGTCAAGCGGAGCATCGAGGCGATGCGCGGCCGCATCTCGATCGCCTCGGCGCCGGGGCGCGGCACGACCTTCAAGATCCTGCTGCCGCTGACACTGGCCATCATCGACGGAATGCTCGTGTCGTGCGGCGAGGAGCGGTACATCATCCCGACCCTCTCCGTCGTCGAGTCGATCAAGCCGGACGCCTCGATGCTCTTTTGCGCCGCGAACCGCGCGGAGGTGCTCAACATCCGTGGACAGATCCTCACGCTGCTGCGGCTCGATCGACTGTTCGACATCCCAGGGGCGAAGTCCGACCCGGTCGAGGCGCTGGTGGTGATCCTGGAGAGCGGCGGACGGAGGTTCGGGCTCCTGGTGGACAACGTGCTCAGCCAGCAGCAGGTGGTGATCAAGAGCCTCGACGCCGGCATCCAGATCCCGTTCGTCTCCGGCGCGGCGATCCTGCCCGACGGCAAGGTGGGAATGATCGTCAACGTCGAGGAGATCGGCGACGAATGGTGGCGGCGGGAGCAGCTCCACTCATGTTGAGCGACAGGGTCCTGGCCATTCGCGCCGGCGTCCGCATCGACGCCGCCATCGCCGGCAAGATGGATTGATGCGCCCCGGCGATCCGGCGGGGGCCGACTTTCACGCGATGCGGCGGCTCCGGGAATCCCCGGCCGAACAGCTCGTCCTGGGCGCAGGCAACATCTATATTTCCGACGGCCAGATCGCCATTGGCACGCTGGTCACCTCGACGGTCGTGGTGACGGTCTTCGACGCGGCCGCGCGGCGAGGCGGGTTGTGCCACTTCGTACGCCCGAATCATTTCGGCGATCGGCCCGCGACGGCGCTCCTGGGGATTCCGGCCATCCGGCGGCTCTTGGGGGAGTTCGCCCGAGCGGGCTCGTCGCGCGAATCGCTCGTCGTCGGTCTCTATGGCGGCGCGTGCCCCGACTGGGCGAGCGACGAGCAGCGCGAGCTGGCGCGCAAAAACGTGGAGGTGG
>JAJXSP010000341.1 GCA_021784515.1 Myxococcales bacterium
TGCACACCTTCGGCTCGACCAACCTCGCCGGGACGCACGTCGCCTTCGGCACCGCGCTCTCGACGGTGGCGACGGCGCTCGGCCTGGGCGCGGTGTACCTCGTCGCGTGGCGGCGCGTCGGCCCGTCGGCGAGCGACTCCGAGGCGGCGCTCGCGGCGGTGCGCGCCGGCCTCGCGGCGCTGGTGGTCCTGATGGTCGCGGGCAAGGTCTTCAGCCCGCAATACCTCGTGTGGCTGCTGCCGCTCGGCGCGCTCTTGTCGCTCGCCGACGGCACGGCGTCGCTCGCGCTGCTCCTCGTCGGGATCGCGCTGACGCAGGTGATCTATCCGATCAGCTACTCGTCGCTCGAGGCGCTGCGCCCGTGGGCGCTCGCGCTGGTGGTGGCGCGCAACGCCGTCGTGGCGACGTGGGCGTGGCGCCTTCTCGCGCTACGCGCATCGAATCAGCCGCCGCTCCAGTCGGTGTGGAACGAGCCGGGCCGATCGATCCGCTCGTAGGTGTGCGCCCCGAAATAGTCGCGCTGCGCCTGCGTGAGCGCGGCGGGCAGCCGCGGCGCGCGCAGCGTGTCGTACCAGGCGAGCGAGGCGGAGAGCGCCGGGGTCGGCACGCCCGCGGCGACGGCGAGGGCGATGGCGCGGCGCCACGGCTCCTGGCGTGAAGCCAGCTCGTCGCGGAAGCCGGGGTCGAAGAGCAGATTCCCGAGCCCGGGGTCGCGCTCGTACGCCTCCTGGATCCGGCCGAGGAAGCGCGCGCGGATGATGCAGCCGCCCTTCCAGATCCGCCCCAGCTCGGCGAGTGGAATCCCCCAGTGGCGCAACCGCGAGGCCTTGCGGAGCAGGTGAAAGCCCTGCGCGTAGCTGCACGCCTTGGCCGCGTAGAGCGCGGCGCGCACGTCGTCGACCATCCGCGGGCGCTCCTCCGCCCCCGACGGTGGCGGCGGCCCGGCCCACAACGTGGCTGCCTTGTCGCGCGCGCCGCGGTCCGAGGAGAGCGCCCGCGCCGCGACGGCGGCGGCGATGGTGGGCACCGGCGCGCCCAGCTCCGCCGCGTCCTCCACCGTCCAGCGGCCGGTCCCCTTCTGTAACGCCGAATCGACGATGACGTCCACCATGTCACGGCCGGTCTCGGGGTCGTGCGCGCGGAAGATCCGTGCGGTGATCGCGACGAGGTAGGACTCCAGCTCGCCGCGATTCCACTCGTCGAACACGTCGGCCAGCTCGGAGTGGGACAGCCCGCCGAGGGCGCGCAGGAGATCGGCCGCCTCGGCGATGAGCTGCATGTCGCCGTACTCGATCCCGTTGTGCACCATCTTCACGTAGTGCCCCGCGCCGCCGGGACCGCAGTAGGTGACGCACGGCCCGTCCACCTGCGCGGCGATCTTCGCCAGCATCGGCGCGACGAGGTCGTAGCCCTGCCGCTCGCCGCCGGGCATCAGCGACGGGCCGAGCCGCGCGCCCTCCTCGCCGCCCGACACGCCCATTCCCATGAAGTGCAGCCCGCGCTCCGCCATCTCCCGCGCGCGCCGCTCGGTGTTGGTGAAGTGCTCGTTGCCGCCATCGACGACGAGGTCGCCGGGCGAGAGCAGCGGCGCCAGCAGCGCGAGCGTGCGGTCCACCACCTCGCCCGCCTTCACCAGGAGGATGATCCGCCGCGGCCGCCGCAGCGACGCCACGAGCTCCGGCAGCGACGAGAAGCCGGTCACTCGGCGCGCCCCCTCGCGCCGCGCCTTGTCACGGAAGCGCTCCACCGGCTCGGGCCATGCGTCCCACGCCCCGACGGAGAAGCCCTTGTCGTCGAGGTTGAGCGACAGGTTCTCCCCCATCACCCCGAGTCCGATCATGCCGATGTCGAGGTCGCCCATTCGCGTGCTCCTCCATGAGGGGGTGTGACGGCCCGCTCGCCGTGCGTAGAGTAGCTGCTTTCAAACCAGGAGAAGCCCATGTCGAAGCTCGTCGAAACCGAGGAGTGGCGCGCGCTCGCGGCGCACCGCGAGGCGATGGAGAAGCAATCGATGCGCGCGCTCTTCGCCGCCGATCCGCGGCGCTTTGCGCGCTTCTCGCGCCGGCTCGGCGGGCTGCTCCTCGACTATTCGAAGCACCGCGTCACCGACGAGACGATGCGCCTCCTGTGCGCGCTCGGGCGCCGCGCCGGCGTGGAGCCGCTGCGCGACCGGATGTTCCGCGGCGAGCGGATCAACTTCACCGAGGACCGCGCGGTGCTCCACGTGGCGCTGCGCAACCGCGGCAGCCGCCCGATCCTCGTCGACGGCCGGGACGTCATGCCCGAGGTGAACGCCGTGCTGGCGAAGATGCGCGGCTTCACCGAACGGGTGCGCTCGGGCGCCTGGAAGGGGCACACCGGAAAGACCATCGCCCACGTGGTGAACATCGGAATCGGCGGCTCGGACCTCGGCCCGCTGATGGCCACCGAGGCGCTGCGCCCTTATTGGCAGCCCGGCCTGACTCCCCATTTCGTGTCGAACGTCGACGGCACGCACGTCGCCGAGACGCTCCGCGCGATCGACCCCGAGCGCACGCTCTTCATCGTCGCCTCGAAGACCTTCACGACCCAGGAGACGCTGGCCAACGCCCGCTCGGCGCGCGCCTTCGTCGTCGAGAAGCTGGGCGGCGACGCCGCGGTCGGTAAGCACTTCGTCGCCGTCTCCACCGCCGCGGGGGAGGTGACGAAGTTCGGAATCGACCCGGACAACATGTTCGGATTCTGGGACTGGGTGGGCGGGCGCTATTCGCTCTGGTCGGCGATCGGGCTGCCGATCGCCACGATGATCGGAATGGACCATTTCGAGGAGCTGCTCGCCGGCGGCCACGCCATGGACGAGCACTTCCGCACCGCGCCGCTCGAGGACAACCTGCCCGCCATCCTGGGACTGCTCGGGATCTGGTATTCCAATTTCTGGGGCGCCGCCACGCACGCGGTCCTGCCGTATGACCAGTATCTCCATCGCTTCCCGGCCTATCTCCAGCAGGGCGACATGGAGTCCAATGGCAAGCGCGTGGACCGGGAGGGGCGCCCGATCACCGACTATTCGACCGGCCCGGTGATCTGGGGCGAGCCGGGGACCAATGGCCAGCACGCCTTCTTCCAATTGATCCACCAGGGGACGCGCCTCATCCCCTGCGACTTCATCGCCCCCGTCGAGACGCACAACCCGATCGGCCATCACCACGCCATCCTCCTCGCCAACTTCCTCGCCCAGACGGAGGCGCTGATGCGCGGCAAGACGGAGGAGGAGGCGCGCGCCGAACTTTCGAAGGCGGGATTGCCGAAGGAGCGCGTCGACGCGCTGGCGCCGCACAAGGTGTTTCCGGGCGACCGCCCCTCGACCTCGATCCTGCTCGACAAGGTCACGCCCCGCTCGCTCGGAATGCTGGTCTCGCTGTACGAACACAAGATCTTCGTCCAGGGCGCAATGTGGAACATCAACAGCTTCGATCAGTGGGGCGTGGAGCTGGGAAAGCAACTGGCGAGCAGGATCCTGCCGGAGCTTTTGGGCGAGGCCACGCCGTCGGAGCACGACTCCTCGACGCTCGGGCTGATCGAGGAGGTGCGAAAGCGCAAGACTTGAAATGACGGTTTCCGCGAAGGTGACGTTGCTCGACGACGCCGAGGCGGTGGCCCGCGGCGGCGCCGAGCGCTTCGTCGCGCTGGCGGCGCAGAAGAGGAATGTGCCTTTCACCGTCGCGCTCTCGGGCGGGTCGACGCCGCGGCGGATGTTCGAGCTGCTCGCCGCGCCGCCGCTAGGCGAGTCGTGAGGCCATCTGCGCGACCGTCTCCGCCCAGGCGGGGCTGGCGTTCAGCGACGGCACCAGCGTCAGCTCCTCGCCGCCGAGGGACTTCCATTGCTCGCGGCCGCGAATGCCGATCTCCTCGAGAGTTTCCAGGCAATCGGCGACGAATGCCGGGCAGAGGACGAGGAGGCGCTTGATCTCGCGCGCCGCCAGGTCCCGAAGGATGGAGTCGGTGTAGGGGCGGATCCACGGCGTGCGCCCGAGGCGCGACTGGAAGCTGACCGAGACCGCGCCCCGGCGGAGGCCGAGGCGGGTGGCCAGAGCGCGAGCGGTCGCGAAGCACTGAGCGCGATAGCAGTGGCGGTTTTTCGGCCCCAGTGAATCGCAGCAGTCCGATTTGACGAGGCAGTGGACGCCGCTCGGGTCGGCCTTTTTGACCTGGCGCTCGGGGAGGCCGTGGAAGCTCATCAGGACGTGCGCCTTCGGGTCGGCGGCGAGCTCGCGGGCGAGGAGCGGCGCGGCGACGGCGGAAAAGGCGTCGAGGAACCCGGGCTCGGCGAAGAAGTCCTCGCGCGTGGAGAGGCCCGGCACCACCTGGCGCGCGCCGAGCACGCGGAACACCTCCTCCAGCGACGAGCCGGTGGCGGCGGAGGAGTATTGCGGATAGAGCGGCAGCACGACCAGCGGCCGGGCATCCAGTCGATCGAGCGCGCCCGCGATCGAGGGCTGGCCATAGCGCATTCCCAGCTCCACCTGCCAGTCGTCGCCGAGGCGCTGCTTCACCTCGGCGACCAGGTCGCGCCCGTGGACGAGGAGCGGCGACCCGCGGTCGGTCCAGATCTTCAGGTAGGCGGCGGCGCTGAGGCGCGGCCGCAGCGGCAGGATGACGAGGTTGAGGAGGAGCGCGCGTCCGACCGGGTTCATGTCGAGCACGCGCGGGTCGGAGAGGAACTGCCGCAGGTAGCGGCGCACCGCGGGCGGCGACGGCTCGTCGGGAGTCCCGAGGTTGACGAGGAGAAGGCCGGGCATGTGCCGGCACTATAGCGATCCCGCGGAGGTCCGACAGGCGGGGCGCGTCGTTTGTTTCTTCGCCGCCGGCCGAATCGCCGCACAATCCGGCGCGACCGCAACGACCTCGAGAGGAACCGACCCGCCATGCCCACGAAGCTCGAACGCGCGATCGCCTGGCTCGCTCCCCGCCGCCCCGAGATGGAGGCGCTCCTCGCCGCGCTCGTCGAGGTGAACTCACACACCGACAATGTCGCGGGCGTCGAGGAGACGGCGGCGCGCTTCGCCGAGGTGCTGCGCGGTGTCGCCGGCCTCTCCGTCGAGCTGCGCGCGCAGCCGGGCGGCCGTTACGCGCGGCACCTGGTGGCGCGCACGAAGGCCGAGGGGGCGCCCACGATCCTCGTCGGACACCTCGACACGGTGTTCCGCCCCGGCACCTTCGAGGGCTATCGCTCCGACGGGGCGCGCGCCTTCGGGCCGGGCGTGCTCGACATGAAGGGCGGGCTGGTGGTGATGGCCTTCGCGCTGCGCGCGCTCGAGGCAGCCGGCGCGCTCGACCGGCTGCCCCTCGTCGTGGTGGCGGTCGGCGATGAGGAGGTCGGGTCGCCAGAGAGCCAGCCGCTTCTCCGCGATCTCGGGCGCGGCGCGGCGCGCGGCCTGGTGTTCGAGAGCGGGCGCGAGAACGACCTCGTCGTCACGCGGCGCAAGGGGACGGGCGCCGCGACGGTGACGGCGCACGGCCGCGCGGCGCACGCCGGCAACGCGCACCGCGAGGGCAAAAACGCGATCTGGGCGCTCGCCCGTTTCGTCGACGCGGCGCAGCGGCTCACCGACTACCCGCGCGAGGTGACGGTGAACGTCGGCCGCATCGAGGGCGGGCAGGGCAAGAACACCGTGCCCGACCTGGCGACCGCGCTGGTCGACTTCCGCTTCGTGCGCTCCGCCGACGCCGAGGCGACCGCCGAGGCGCTGCACCGCGCCGGCGAGGAGGCTGCGTCGTCGGTGCAGGGCACGCGCGTCGAGGTGGAGGCGGAGATCCGCCGCGCCGCGATGGAGCGCACCGACGCGTCGGGCGCGCTGCTCCAGGCCTACTGCGCGTGCGCGCGGGCGGCGGGCCTCGCGGCGGGCGAGGCGCCGCTTTCGGGCGGCGGCAGCGACGGCAACACGCTCGCCTCGGTGGGCGTCCCGGTGATCGACGCGCTCGGCCCGCGCGGCGCCGGCTACCACACCAAGGACGAGTGGATCGACCTCGCGTCGCTGGTGCCGAAGGCGGAGGCGGTGGTGCGGCTGCTGCTCGGATCGGACTAGCCGCCGCCGAAGCCGGCGTGGAAGCGGCCGAAGGAGCCGCTGCGGCCGCCCGGCCCAAGCGGCATTCCCGTCGCGCGGGAGGCAGGCAGGGTGACGCGCCCGAGGCCGGCGAGTCCCGGCGAGAAGACCGCCCGCGGCGAGACGCGCCACGCGAAACCGTGCGCCACGCGCGCGGGCACCGGCGGCGCGATGCGCACCTTGGCGTGCCCGCCCACCGGGGCATACCACCCGTAGTAATCCCAGAAGCAGGCGTGAGCGAGCGGATCGCCGCCCCAATAAAACACCATCGCCCCGTAGTTGGGGACGGCATCCGGATCGTCGGGCTCCTCGTCGGGGATCGCCTCCTCGGCGAAGTCGGCGAGCGCGAGGCGCCGCACGTCGATCCCCGCCGCTTCGTAGCCGACGAACGCCGCGTTCAGGTCGTCCAGCTCGGCGCCGCCGCCGTCGTCGGTGACGTAGAGGACGTGGCGCACGCCGAGCTCGCCGAGGTGTGGCGCGGCGGGCAGGCGCGCGAGGTAGCGATTGTCGAACCGGCTGCCGTCGTCCTCGTAGGGCGTGAGGCGGTCCGCGTCGAGCACGAACAGCGGCGCCGCGCCCGGCGCGCGACCGAGGCGGGCACGCTCGAACAGCGGGCGATAGTAGAGCGCCGCGGCGAGGGTCTGGTGCGACGGCACGACGCCCGCCGGGTGCGGCCAGTTGTCGAAGTCGAACACCGGATCGAAGCGGTCGGCGATCGCGGCGGCGAGCGCCACCGACT
>JAJXSP010000342.1 GCA_021784515.1 Myxococcales bacterium
GAGCTGGCGCTGCGGTTTTCGCGCGGGCACGGGCTGCTCGGCCTGCTCCCGACGGGCGACCTGCTCGGCGGCGATCCGTCCGGCTCGCTCCACATCCACGGCCCGTTCGCGCACGTCGCCATCGACGGCCACGCCGAGGGCGCGGAGGTGCGCCTCGCGGGGATCACCGGTCGCGATGCGCGCGCCGACTTCGCCGTCCACGGCCCGTCGCTGCGGCTCACCGGGGCGCGCACCACCGTCGGCGGCGGGACCATCGCGGCCGACCTCGAGATCGACTTCCAGCGCATGGCGTGGCGCGGCGATTTCACCTCGTCGCGCGTGGACCCGGCCGGCCTCGCGCCGCTCGTGCCGCCGCAGGCGCGGCCGTGGGTCGGCGGGCGCCTCGGCGGGAGGGTGCGCCTCGAGGCCAGCCTGATCGATCACCCCGAGCGGGTGCGCGCGCGCGACCTCGACATGCGCCTCGTGCGGCGCCGCGCCCGTGGCGACGCGCTGCCGTCGGAGATCGCCTTCCGCGGCGGCCTCCGCCTGTCGCCCGATCGCATCCGCCTCGACGGGCTTTCGCTCTCGGGCGACGGCGTGGCTGCCACCGCGAGCGGCGAGCTGAACCCGGTGGCGGCGACCGCCTCCGCCGCCGTGACGATCGACGCGCGCCACCCCATGCCGCTCCTGCGCCGCCTCGGCCTCACCGACGTGGAGCTGGGCGGCCTGCGCGCCGCGCTGAAGGTCGGCGGCAAGCTGGTCGAGCCCACCGTCGAGGGCCGCGTGAGCGCCTCCACCGTGGGCTGGCTCGGTCGCGAGATCCCGAGCGCCGAGGCGCACGTGCGCTTCGCCCACGGCACGCTCGTCGCCGACGGGCTCTCTGCCCTCGGCCCGCTCGGCGGCCAGATCACCGGCGGCGTGACGCTGTCGCTCTTCGACGGCCCCTTTTCGCGCCCGCGCCGCGACCCGCCGCTGAAGCTGGACCTATCGACCAGCGGCGTCTCGCTCGAGACGCTCACCGGCACGCCGTCGCTCGCGGGCAAGCTCATCGGCAACCTGCGCCTCGACGGCACGCTCGCGCACCCGCACGGCGACGCCACCGTCGAGCTGCCGGCGCTCACCTTGTACGGCGACGCCTACCGCCGCGGCGTCCTGGCGGTGGACCTCGGCGAGCACGGCGTCGGCGTGAAGAAGCTCTACATCGAGCGCGATGACGGCGGCTACATCGATTTGGCGCAGAAGCGCGAGGGCACCATCCACCGCGACGGCGCGATGGACCTCGACGTGGTCCTCCGCGACTTCCCGCTCGCGGCGATCCCCCAGCTGCGCGACATGCCGATCTTCGCCGGGCTGCTCTCGGGCGCGCTCCATGTCGGCGGCGACGTGCACCGCTGGATCCCGTCGGGGCTGATCGAGGCGGTGGCGATCCGCGTGCGCGAGCTGAAGCTCGGCAACGGGCGCCTCGCGCTCGATCCGGAGGGCGACGCGATCCGCCTCGCGGGCGACTTCTTCGATCGCTTCAAGGTCGAGGGCCGGCTGCGCCTCTACCCCGCCCCCGCGCTCGACGTGAGCGTCACCTTCACCGACTTCCCCCTCGACGAGCTGATCCCCGAGCTCCGGCGGATGACCGGCAGCAACGAGGTGCACGGCGTGGTGTCGGGGCGCGCCGACATCGCCTTCGACGTGCTGCGCGGGATCCGCGCGCAGCTCACGCTGTCCAAGGTGCTGCTGTCGCTGGAGGGCGAGGACGAGGGCGACGAGACGGGCACCGTCCACCGCGCCGACCAGTTCCGCAACGAGGAGCCGGTGATCATCACCACCGACGGGAAGGCGCTCCACTTCGAGCAGGCGCGCCTGCTCTCGCGGCTCGGCACCTTCGAGGTGCACGGCGACCTGTCGGGCACGCGCTCGGATCTGGTGGTGCGCGGGCAGCTCGACCTCGCCCTCCTCGAGTACTTCTTCTCCAAGGTGTTCGCGCACACCCACGGCGAGGCGCGCGCCGACCTGCACATCCGGGGCGCCGCCGTGAAGCCGGAGGTGACCGGCACGCTCGACCTCGAGGGCGCCGAGCTGCAGCCGCGCGACGTGGAGAAGCCGTTCACCGTGCCCTCGGGATCGGTGCGCTTCGAGCCCGGGCGAATCACGCTCACCCAGCTGCGCGCGCAGCTCGACGGCGCGGAGGCCGAAGCCAACGGCAGCCTCTCCTTCGTCGCAGACACCGACCCGAAGCGGACCTTCCCGTGGGTCGCGCGCGACGTGGCGCTGGAGGTCAAGGGCGCGATCTCGCCGACGCTGCTCGCCTGGCTGTTCCCGGAGAACATCGCCGAGGCGAAGGGGCGCCTCGCGGTGGCCGCGCGCCTGTCGGGGCGCTGGCCGAAGCCGCGCTGGTCGGGGCGGATCGACATCGCCGGGCTCGACTTCCGCGCCAAGCGCCTCGGCCGCGACGTGCACGTCGCCTCGGGCACGGTGACGCTCGACGACGACGACCTCACCCTGCGCCAGATCGTCACGCGGATCGACGACGGCAAGCTCACCATCGACGGGCGCGTCGGCCTGCCCGGCTTCCAGCTCGGCGACGTGGACGTGCGCTTCGAGGCGGAGAACCTCGACTGGACCACGCCCTCGTACACGGTGACGCTCTCCTCGCCGGGGCTGGCGCTGAAGGGCGACGGAACGCACCTCGCGCTCTCCGGTCCGGTCAGCCTCGTCGACGGGCAGTACCGCCAGGACTTCGACTCCCTCGGCGTGATCATCAAGCCGCACGCCGTCGAACGCGAGGAGCCCTTCTACAGCGGCTACCCGCTGCTGGAGCGGCTCGCGCTCGACATCACCGCGACCGCCACCGGCACGCTCCAGGTGAAGAGCAACATCGCCGACCTCTACCTCTCGATCGACAAGCTGGCCATCGGCGGCACGCTCGACGAACCCTCCTTCGACGGATCGATCCTCGTCGAGGAGGGCGGCCGCTTCACGATCCCGTTTTTGCGCACCAGCACCGACAACCGCTTCATCACCGACCGCAACTCGACCATCACCTTCGATCGCTTGAAGCGCTTCCCGTCGGAGACGCCGACGCTCGCCATCTTCGCGTGGGCCGACTGGGAGGACCGCTACCAGCAGCTCCACCGCATCGAGCTGACCATCCGCGGCACCTTCCTCGAGCCCGACATCGACCTCCGCTCGCAGGACGGCTGGGACCGCAGCAAGGTGCTCGAAGCGCTCTTCATCGGCTCGACGAGCGAGGACCTCCACGGCCAGCTCCAGACCCAGCCCGGCGCGCGCAACTCGACCGGCGCGGCCGACGCGCTCGCCAAGCAGGCCACCGGGGAGGCGCTCGGCTTCGTCGAGAACCCGCTCAAGCACGTGCTCCGCCTCGACACGCTCCGCATCGAGCTCGGCACCGACTCGGTCACCATCCGCGCCTGCCCGGTCTCAACGCGCCAGTTGAAGGTGTGCGGGCTCGGCGACGTGGGGTTCGCCACCACCGCGCGCTACTCCGCCTCGAGCGAGATGAAGCTCACCGACGAGTTCTCGCTCGTCGGGGTGCTCGAGCACATCGAGCACGGCGTGGACACGCCCGAGGACATCCTCAACCGCTTCAAGCTGCAGCTGCAGCTGAAATGGCCGATCCACTGAGGGGCGGTCTATCCTCCGGCGCGTCGAGATGATCCGCGCCGCCGTCGCTCTCACCCTCGCCCTCGCGCTCTCGATCGCCTCCGGCGCGGCGCGCGCCGAGCCGACGACGGCCGCCGCGCAGCGGGTGGCGCGCGTCGAGGTGAGCGGGCCGCTCGCCGAGACGCCCGAGACGGTGGTGCGCCTGCTCGGGCTCGAGGCGGGAAGCCGGCTCGACGACGCGGCGCTGGCGCGGCTGGAGGAGCGGCTCACGACCATCGGCTACGTCGCCACCGACGTCACGCGCGAGGCGACGGACGCGGGCGTGGTGGTGCGCCTCGTGCTCGAGCCGGTGCTGGTGGACCACGCGGAGATCTCCGGCCACACCGTCGAGCCGCGGGACACGCTGGTCGCATTCCTCGGCCTCCAGCCGGGCGCGCACCTCCGTCGCGATCGCGTCGCCGACCTGATCCAGAAGCTCGGCTACTTCGGCGAGCCGCGCTACGAGGGCACCCCGACGCGCGTGGTGGTGCGCCTCGCGCTCGAACCGGCGCGGGCGATCCGCCACGTCGAGGTGCGCGGCTCGTGGCCGGTGTTCCACGACGACATCCGGCGGCGCCTCTCGCTGCGCGCCGGCGGGCGCCTGCCGCGCCGGGCGGACCTCGGCAAGGTGCTCGCCGACGAGGCGGCGCGCGTGCGCGACTTCCTCCGGCGCGACGGCTACGGCCAGAGCACGGTGGCGATCACCGTCGAACCCGGCGGCCGCCCGGAGTGGGTCGACCTCCGCGTGAAGGTGAGCCTCGGGAGCTGGACGACGGTGGGCGAGGTAAAGCCCTCCTACGCCGAGCCCGAGCTGGATCCGCCGCTGCCGTGCGATCCCGAGGCCGACCGCCTCGCCATCGAGCGGCGCGACGTTCCGCGCCGCGCCGCCGAGTCGCGCGAGCCCGAGCGCGCCGGCGCCTGCCCCGAGGGCTTCACCTGCCGCAGCGAGGGCGAGCGCGCCACCTGCCGCCGCGATCGCGCGCTCTCCGAGAGCGAGCTGCGCAAGCAGTTCCTGCCGCGCTGGTACCGCCCGTCGTGGTTCGGCCGCTTCCGCCTCGACCAGCTCCACGACGACGCGCACGAGGCCGAAGAGGCCGCGCGCCAGGGCTCGTACCCCGCCGCCCGCGTCACCGCGCCCTACCGGCTAGACGCCGGCGGCGCGCACGCCACCATCGCGCCGGTGCTGACGCAGAGGGGGCGCGTCGCGATCCGCTTCGTTGGCAACCACAGCATCCCCGAGTCGGACCTGCGCGAGCGGCTCACGATCTTCAGCGCGGGCTCCTACGACGAGGTGGAGCTGGCGCAGAGCACGCGCGAGCTGCACAAGCTCTACCAGACCCGCGGCTTTTTCGAGGCGACGATCACGCCGCGCTCGCGCCCCCTCGACAAGCCGGGCGTCGACGGGGCCGCGCGCGCGCGGGCCGGCAAGTCGCCCGACCGCGAGGTCACCTTCTTCATCGACGAGGGGCCGGAGCTGCGCGTGCGCGCCGTGGAGATCGTCCCCGAGGCGCCGATCGACGTGGACCTCGCGGCGCTGCGCGCGCAGCTCGACACGCGGCCCTTCCCGCTGTTCGGCTCGCTCAACCTCGCCGAGGGCGGCTACGTCACCCAGCAGCAGCTCGCGATCGACGTGGAGCGGATCACCACCGCGCTGCGGGCGGTCGGCTATCCCGAGGCGAGCGTGCGCGTCGACGTAGCGCGCGATCCGGCCGGCCTCGGCAGCGCCGGCGTACAGGGCGCCCTCGTCGCCGCCCACCACGACGGCCCGCGCGAGCTGTACGTGCGCTTCGCGGTGGCCCCGGGCCGCCGCGAGACGATCGAGCGCGTGGAGTTCCGCTTCTTCGGGCCGCACCGGCGCGCGCCCGAGGAGCTGGCCGGGGCAATGAAGCTCCGCGCCGGCGCACCCTACTCGAGCGCCGCGCTCGACGAGGATCTGCGCCGCATCGAGCGCCTCTACACCTCGACGGGGCACCCCTACGTCGCCATCGATCCGACCGAGGCCGACCCCGCGCACCCCGGCACGCCCGGCACGACGTGGAACGCCGATCACACGCGCGTGCACCTTTTGGTCCGCGTCGACGAGGGGCCCGAGGTGCGCTTCGGCTCGATCCTCGTGCGCGGCAACTTCAAGACCCGCGAGTCGGTGATCCGCAGCGACCTGCCCTTCCGCACCGGCGACCTCTTCGACGTGGGAAAGCTCGCCATCGCCGAGGCGAACCTGTCGAGCCACAACCTGTTCAACGGCCAGCGCGTGACGCCCTACGGCCTCACCGACCGCGCCAACCCGGTGCCGATCCTCGTCGAGGTGACCGAGCGCTTCGACGACTGGGGCACGCCGGTGCTCTCCGCCGGCTACGCCACCGACGTCGGCCTCTCCGAGTCGATCGGCTACCTGTGGGGCAACGTGCTCGGCGGCGGCGGATCGATCGAGCTGCGCGGCGAGGCGGCCGAGGACTTCACCCAGACCGGCCAGTACAACCAGTTCGACGGCGCGTTCTGGCGGCGCCTCCAGGTGAGCCTGCGCTACATCCACCCGCACTTCCTGATCCCGTCGCTGCGCGGCGAGATCTCCGGGTTCGCGCGCGAGGAGTTCACGCCCGCCCTCGGTCCGGTGCAGTCCGCCGGCGCGAGCGGCTCGCTGTCGTGGGTCTACTCGCCGCGCTTCCGCCTCTTTGGCCGCTACGATTACACCTTGTCCAGCCTCCGCAGCGTCGAGTTCCAGCGCATCCCCGGGCGCGGCGACTGGGAGTCCTCGGTGCCGGATTCGACCTCGACGAGCAAGCTCACCTTCGGCGTGGTGCTCGACGACCGCCTCTCGTTCGGCGGCGCGAAGAACCCGCTCCTGCCGGTCGAGGGCTGGCTCGTCGCCGGCTCGGCGGCGGGCGCGTTCAAGATCGACGACCGCGGCCACAACTTCCTCGTCTTCTCGGGGCAGGTGCAGCGCTACCAGCCGCTCGGCACCGGCTGCCTCGCGCGCGCGGAACACCCCTGCATCTCGCTCATCGCCAACCTGCGCGCCGACTGGGGCATCCCGATCGGCGAGGCGGCGCTGGCCGCCGTCGAGCGCTTCTTCGCCGGCGGCGACAACACGACCCGCGGCTTCGACACCGACATGCTGAAGACCGAGATCATCCGCGGCGACGTCTCGCCCGCGCCGCCGACGGGGGTGACCGCCACCG
>JAJXSP010000343.1 GCA_021784515.1 Myxococcales bacterium
CGAGCGCGGCGCAGAGGGCCCGGACCGCCCCTGCCTCGGCGCGGCCGCCCGGCGTCGTGGCCCCGACGAGGGGCGCCTCGTACACCGCGCGCGCGGTGCGCGCGTCGCGCTCGATCCGCAGCACGCGCTGGAGGTGAGGGCCGCCGTGGCGCGCCATCGCGCGGAGCCAGGCGAGGTGGCGCGCGCCCTCGTCCCCGTCGAGGAAGCCGGGCCCGAACTGTTCGATCAGCACCGCGCGGCCGAGGCGGTCGTCGCGGCCGCGGTAGACCACCGAGCGCGGCGTGCGCTCGACCTCCGCCTCGATGCGATAGCGCGGCGCCGCCTCCGCGGGCGGCTCGATCGCCTCCGTTTCGACGGCGCCCGTCGGCGCGCCCGTCGCCGCCTCGTCGGGCAGGGCGAGCGCGGCGAGCGCCCGCGAGAGATCGTCGAGCGTGCCGAAGCGCTCGGCGGGATCCTTCGCGAGCATGCGCAGCACCAGGCCGTCGACGGCGTCGCCGAGAGCGGGGCGCAGCGCCGACGGCGTGGGCGGCGGCGCGCCGAGGTGCTGGCCGACGAGGTCGGGGCCGCAGAAGGGCAGCCGGCCGGTGAGCATCTGGAACGCGGTGACGCCGAGGGCGTAGACGTCGCACGCGAAGGTGAGCGGCGCGCCGGTGATCTGCTCGGGCGACATGTACGCGAGCGTCCCGATGAAGCCGCCGGTCTGGGTGGCGCCGAGGTCCTGCAGGTGGGCCACGCCGAAGCCGCCGAGCTTCGCCTCGCCCGTCGCGGAGAAGAAGACGTTGGCGGGCTTGACGTCGCGGTGGATCACGCCGTGCGCGTGGGCGGCGGCGAGCGCCTCGACGAGCTGCGCGAGGATTCGGCGCGCCCGCCGCGGCGCCATCCCGCCCGGCGCTCCGCCCGTCGGTGGGCACAGTCGATCGGCCAGCGTGCCGCCGACCATGTACTCCATCACGAGCAGCCCGTCGGCCTCGAGGAACTCGTGCACCGCGACGACGTGCGGGTGCTTGAGCTGCGCCACCGCGCGCGCCTCGCGGACGAAGCGGGCCCAGCCCTCGCGCCCCCGCGGGTCGACGGGCGCGGCGACCACCTTCACCGCCACGTCGCGGCCCGCGAGGCGATCGTGCGCGAGGTAGACGCGGCCCATGCCGCCCGAGCCGAGGAGGCTCCGCACGGCGTAGCGGCCGGCCAGCACCGCCTCGCCGTCGCCGCCGGAGCGCGCGCGGGCGCGGCGCGCGAGGAAGGCGTCGAGCGGCTCGGTTGCGTGCAGTCCGTCGAGGAGATGGCGCGCCCCGTCGGTGAATCCGAGCGCCGCCAGCTCGACGACGAGCTGCCGGCCGCACTCGTCGGCGAGGCCCGGATCGGCGTCCGCGGGGAGCGCGGCGAGGCGCCGGAGCGCGCGCTGGAGGTGGCGTGCGGCCTCCTCGTGGCGACCGAAGCCGGCCAGGATCCGCCCGAGCGCGGCCTCGGCGCGAGGCCCCTCCGCGGCGTCGGGCTCGTCGACGAGGAAGCGCTCGTAGATCGCGCCGGCCTCGCGCGCGCGGCCGAGCGCCTCCTCGAGCCGCGCCGCCTCGAGCGGCTGGGCGCCCTTGCGGAACAGGTCGCGCGCCGCGTTCAGCTCGCCCAGCCCCTCGCGCAGCCGCGCCGCCTCCGCGAAGCGCCGCTTGCGCTCCAGCAGCTCGGCGGCGCGCGCCCGCTCGCCGCGCTCGCCGCCCGCGACCTCCGCCAGCAGCGCCGCCACCTGTGGGAGGTCGTTCGCCTCGATCGCGAGCCGCAGCGCCGCCGGACGATCGCCGCGCCGCCGCGCCACCGCGAGAGCGCGCGCGAAGTCCCACACCTTCTCGTAGAGCGCCTGCGCCCGCTCGAGGTCGCCGCGCTCCTCGAGCGCCCGCGCCGCCTCGGCGAGCGCGCCGCGCGCGATGACCCCTTCGATCTCGCCGGCGTCCACGGGCGCGGAGGATAGCGCGCCCGTCGAGGTCTCGGAGTCTCGTTTTCGACGGGACCTTGACAACTCGCCCGTGCAAAAGGTCGGGGAGGAGCTTGCGCACGACGCCGGGATGACACGCTGAGGCGCCGCCGAACGCGCCCATCGCGGCTCGAGCGCCTTCGGTGGCGTGGTGCGAAGGCACCGGCCATTGAGTCCGCGGCGAATTCCGCCCCGGCGCCGCGCGATCGACCCGCGGAGCCTCGGAGCTCACCGGGCAGGGCGTGCCGCACCAGCGTGGGGGGCGAGGCGGCTCTGCGTGTCCCTCACCGACTCCAGCGGGCATCGTCGGCCACGAGTCGCTCGAAGCTCGCGCGCAGGCGTGCGAACAGCACGTCGTCGTAGCCGTGCTCGCGATCGGGCAGCTCGATGCAGGTCTCGCCGCGGCATCGACGACGGCAGTCCCCCACATAGGTGCGGGAACAGGCGAAGAGCGCGCCACGACCGCCGCCGGCGACGAAGTGCGCCCGCTGCGCTTGGGTCCACACGTGGTGCGTGTCGACGATGAGTGCCCGCGGAAAGGTGGTCGGATCAACGACGGCGATGGCTGCGGCGAACATCGCCCCCAGGGAGAAGCCCGCCAGCAGCGCCGGCCGAGGGCGGACGCGATCGGGGTGGGCACGCTCGAGCGCTGCCAGAGCGGCGCGCACCTCGGCCGCCACGGCGCTGTTGTCGATCGGGAATGTCCACTCGTCGGGCGCGCCGGGAATGGCGACGCCCCGCGGGCAGAGGATCCAGCTTCGGCCTTCGACCAGCGCGTCGAACGCCGGGCAGATTGCAGAGGCGCTGTCCCCCATCCCGTGAAGCACCACCAGCACCGGGCGCGGTCCGGGGAGGCGCGGCGGAACGACGACGGCGGAGGCAAAGCGGGGGACAGGCAGTTCGTCCGCGGCTGCGGAAGCGGACGCGAGCAGGAGGGCGACGAGAGCACGCATCGTCCTTGTTACGCCCAGGCGCTCGCCCCTCCGCCCTGGTGCGTCAGCTCCATCCGGTGACGAACAGAGCGCGGCCATCGTGAGCGTCAGCCCCACGAGAGAGCGCGCGTAGAGGAGCGCGCCGCGGAGGCTCGTCGACGAGAGTGTGAAGCCCAAGATGTCGAGCGTCCGGCCGTCGAGCGCATCGAGCTCTCGACGCTGCGCGTGGCCGCGGCAAGCGGACGTCTGCGTCGACCGTCGCGCGGCTCCTGCACTGCCGCCTCTCACAATGCGAACCCGACTCGTCTGCTTGATCGCCTGGCCGCGCCGTGATACCGGATCGGGTCCTTCTCCGAGGAGAGTCATGCGCACCATCGGCGTCATCGGCGGCAGCGGTCTGTACGAGATCGAGGGACTCACGTCCATCGAGCGCGTGGCGCTCGAGACGCCCTTCGGCGCGCCCTCGGACGAGTACCTGGTCGGCCGCCTGGGCGACGCGAAGCTCGTCTTCCTGCCCCGGCACGGGCGCGGGCACCGGCTGGCGCCGCACGAGATCAACTACCGCGCGAACGTCCACGGCATGAAGCAGCTCGGCGTCGAGTGGATCATCTCCGTTTCGGCGGTGGGCTCGATGCGCGAGGAGATCCGGCCGGGCGACATCGTGATCGCCGACCAGTTCGTCGACCGCACCAAGGGCCGCATGGCCACCTTCTTCGGCGAGGGCGTGGTGGGCCACGTAGGCTTCGCCGATCCGGTCTGCTCGGGCCTCGCGGGCGTGCTGCACGCCGCCGCCGTCGCCGCCTGCACCGAGAAGAACGCGCGCGAGGGCACCGACACCCGCGCCCACGAGGGCGGCACGTACGTCGTGATGGAGGGGCCGCCGTTCTCCACGCGCGCCGAGTCGCGCATCTACCGCTCCTGGGGCGTGGACGTGATCGGCATGACCAACCTCCCCGAGGCGAAGCTCGCCCGCGAGGCGGAGATCTGCTACGCGACGGTGGCGCTCTCGACGGACTACGACTGCTGGCACGAGACGGAGGAGGACGTCACCGTCGAGACGGTGCTGGCGACGATGCGCTCCAACGTGGCGCTCGCCCGCGACATCATCCGGCGCGCGGCGACCGCGATCCCGCCCGGGCGCGCCTGCGCCTGCCCGACGGCGGCGAAGCACGCGATCATGACCGACCCCGCCGCGGTCCCGCCGGAGGCGCGCGAGCGGTTGAATCTCCTGTACGGCAAGTACCTTGGATAGCCGACCGGCGCCGGCCGACGGTGGACGGTCGCGCGGAGGCGGCCGTGCGCGGTCGGAGGCGAGCCGTCGGCTCGGAGAGATGCGATGACGCAGAAGCTGGTGGTGGTCGGCTCGGTGGCCCTCGACTCGGTCGAGGCGCCCGCCGGCCGGCGCGACGACGTGCTCGGAGGCTCGGCCTCGTTCTTCTCGGTGGCGGCCTCGTACTTCACCGCGCCGCGCCTCGTGGCGGTCGTGGGCGAGGACTTCCCCGACGCGCACGTCGCGATGCTGCGCGACCGCGGCGTGGACCTCGGCGGCCTCGAGAAGGTGACCGGCAAGACCTTCCGCTGGGCGGGCCGCTACTCGAGCGATCTCGGTGCCCGCACCACGCTCGACACCCAGCTCAACGTGTTCGCCGGCTTCAAGCCGAAGCTCCCCGCGAGCTACCGCGACGCCGACCTCCTCTTCCTCGGCAACATCGAGCCGGCGCTGCAGCTCGAGGTGCTCTCGCAGGTGGAGCGCCCGAAGCTGGTGGCGATGGACACGATGAACTTCTGGATCGACGGCCGCCTCGACGACCTGAAGCGCGTGCTGGCGCGCGTCGATCTGCTCGTCATCAACGACGAGGAGGCCCGCCAGCTCGCCGGCAAGCACAACCTGCCGCAGGCGGCGCGCGCGATCCTCGCGCTCGGCCCCAAGACGGTGATCGTCAAGCGCGGCGACTCGGGCGCGCTCTTGTTCCACGACGGGCGCGTCTTCGCGGCGCCCGCCTACCCGCTCGATGAGGTGGTCGATCCCACGGGCGCGGGCGACACCTTCGCCGGCGGCTTCATGGGCTGGCTGGCCAAGGCGGGCGACCTGTCGCCGGCGACGATCCGGCGCGCGATGATCTACGGCTCGGTGATGGCGTCGTTCTCCGTCGAGGCGTTCTCGCTCGACCGGTTGCGCGCGCTGCGCGAGGAGGAGATCCACGCCCGCTACCGCGCCTTCTGCGACCTCACCCACTTCGAGGACGTGCGGGTCCTCGGGGGCTGATCCCGTGCGCGAGGCGCGCACCTCGTCGCCCGAGGAGACGCGGCGGCTGGCGTCGCGCCTCGGGCGGCTGTGCCGCGCCGGCGACGTGATCGAGCTCGACGGAGCGCTGGGCGCGGGCAAGACCTGCTTCGTGCAGGGGCTTGCCCGCGGGCTCGGCGTCGGCAAGGGGACGCGCGTGGCGAGCCCCACCTTCAACGTGGTGCTCGAGTACGCGGCGCGCGTGCCGCTCTACCACCTCGACCTCTACCGCCTCGGCGACGAGGGCGAGCTGCAGGAGATCGGCTTTTCGCACTACGCCTACGGCGACGGCGTGTGCGCGGTGGAGTGGATGGAGCGGTTCCCGTCGCTGGCGCCGCCGGAGCGGCTCACCGTCGAGCTGCGCGCCGATCCCGCCAGGCAGCGCGAGCGGGTGCTCGTCGTCACCGGGCACGGGCCGCGCGGCGCCGAGCTCGAGGCTGCCTGGCTGTCGTAGTCGACATCGCGGGAGGTCGAACGAATGCGCATCCTGTATGGCGTCACCGGCGAGGGGATGGGGCACGCGACGCGGAGCAAGGTGATCCTGGAGCACCTGCTCGGACGGGGGCACGAGATCGAGGTCGTCGTCTCGGGGCGCGCCCACGCCTTCCTCACGCGCTCGTTTCCCGAGTTGAAGGTGCACGAGGTGGAGGGGCTGGTGATGGTGTACGAGGACAATCGCGTGCGGAAGTCGAAGACCGCCGCGGCGCTCCTGAAGAAGCTGTCGGAGGTCGCCGACAACCATGACCGGATGTCGGCCATCAAGGAGAACTTCCGCCCCGAGCTGGTGATTTCGGACTTCGAGTCGCTCTCCTACTATTTCGCCAAGTCGGAGGACCTGCCGATCCTCTCGATCGACAACATGCAGGTCATCAATCGCTGCACGCTGGAGGTCGAAATCCCCGACGAGGACCAGGGCAACTTCCTCCTCGCCAAGGGCATCGTGAAGGCGAAGCTGCCGCACTGTGACCACTATTTGATCACCACGTTTTTCTACCCCCCTTTGCGCAAGCAGCGCACCTCGCTTTTCCCGCCCATCCTCCGCGACGCGATCCTCGACGCCAAGGCGCTCGCCGAACGCGGGCCGCACGTGCTCGTCTACCAGACCTCGGACACCTTCACCGAGCTTTTGCCGACGCTGCGCAAGCTGCCGGCGCAGTTCATCGTGTACGGATTGAAGCGCGACGAGCAGTTGGGGAACGTGACCCTGAAGGGCTTCTCCGAAGGCGGGTTCGTGCGCGACCTGGCGACCGCCCGCGCGGTGATCGCGGGCGGCGGCTTCTCGCTGATGGGCGAGGCGGTGTACCTCGGAAAGCCGATGCTCACGGTGCCGCTCAAAGGGCAGTTCGAGCAGACCCTCAATGCGCTCTACCTGGCGAAGCTCGGCTACGGCGAGCACCACCGCGAGCTGGACGGCGACGCGATCGCCCGCTTTCTCGAGCGGTCCGATCGCTACGCCGACGCCCTGCGCGGCTACCGCCAGGACCGCAACCGGCAGATCCTCGACGGGCTCGATCGGTTGATCGACGAGGTGAAGGCGAAGGGACGGCTGGTCTGATTCCTGACCCGCGGGTCAGTAAAGCCCGAGGATCCGGTCCAGGTCGTCCTTCTTGTGCGGCTTCGCCC
>JAJXSP010000344.1 GCA_021784515.1 Myxococcales bacterium
GAGAGATGCCAGACCTGCAACGAGTGATCAGGAAGAGAGATGCGAGCCATGGTGGGACCTCCTTCGCCCCAGAAGGAGGCCCCGCCATGGATCGCCCCGCGCCCACCGCCTGCATGAGCGAGCGAGCCCAGTAGCCCGCCCCTGCAACCGCCAGTGACGGCGAAGCCGGCGCGCGGTTGCCGGGGCGGGCGGTTGCTCTGGCAGCGAGGCCGACGCCGATGCCGAAGCCGAGGCCGATGCCGATCGACGTGGACGGTCCCGCCGTCTCTCTGAGCGCTTCTGGCGCGCGCACTCCGCCGGCTACCGGGGCACGGGCCTCGGCCTAGGCATCTGCCGCGGGCTCGTCGAGGCGCACGGAGGACGCATCTGGATCGAGAGCGGCCGGGCAAGGGGAGCTCGTTCCGCTTGACGCTGCCGCTGGCGTGAGCCGCGCGCGATGCCCGTCGCCGCTCACCACGCGAAGCCCACGTCGAAGCGAAGCCTCGGGACGAGGCCGGTGGTCGTACCGTCGAAGATCGGCGGCGCGTCGGTCTCGTCGTGGTCGTAGCGAAGGTGCCGGTCGGTCAGCGTGGATCGCTGTGCTTGCGCACCGAGCCCCGCCGCGATCGTGATGCAGTCGGCAAAGATCCAGCGCCAGCCGACGTCGAGGCCGACGCCGACGAGCGCGCCGCGCACCTCGCCGGCGGCGGCGCCGGTGGGCGTCAGCGTCTGCACGCGCGTCTCGCCGGCGAAGGCCGTCAGGCCGAGGAAGAGTCGGCGCGCGCCGCCGAGCGGGTAGAGGCGGTAGGCGGCCTCGCCGATCGTGGAGCGCACCTCCGAGGCGAGCTGCCACGTCACGTCGAGCACGATCGCGTGGTGGCCCGAGAGCGGCACCTCGAGATCGACGGCGGGGCGATACCACGCGAGGCCGAGGTTCGACGTCAGCACGACGCTCGGATGCGGCGTCTCCTGTGCCTCGCCGACGACGGGTGTGCCCATCGCGCCCGGCTCCGAGGCGGCCGCGTTCCCGGCCGCCGCCGCGACGACGAGCAGGAGCGCCCGGGCGACGGCGAATCGCGGCATGCCCGCTTCGCGCAGCAGGTTGCGTGCCGGGCCATCGGTCTCGTGGCCCATGTTGACGACGCCACGGATAGAGCGCCCGGCTGGTCAACCAGCTGATCACGGCGACGGCGGCGAGCGGAATCGTTGCCCTGCCACTCGCGGTGTTGCTGCTCGCGCGGTCGGCCCCAGGGTTCGCGCTCGTGCCGCTGCTGCTGCCGCTCGCGCTGGTCGGGGTCATGCGCGTGGCCATCGCCAAGCGCGTCGCCGCCCGAGGGCGCATGCTCGGGTGCGCGGCGGTGGCCCCGACCGACCCCGCGCATCCGCCTCAGTGCCGTCGGTGGCGCGCGCCGCTCGCGATTGCCGACGCCGCAGCGACCTGCACCTGCCCGTACTGTCGCACCACGAACCTCGTCGCCCTCCAGCTCGGGGCCGCCGACATCGAGCGCGACGTCCGAGACCTCGATGACGTGCTCGCGCGACCTCGGCGCACCGAGGTCACCTCTTGGCTGCTCGCGGGCGCGACGATTGGCTGCATCCTCGCGATCCCTCTGCTCGTCGGGCGCTGACCCGGCTGCGGCGGAACTCGGGTAGACCCGCCGGTCTCCCGGCGGGCCCCCCACGGATCCGGACATGCCGAAAAAACACGGGCTTGGCTTGTTGAGATCGCCCTCCCGCAGCGCCAATCCAGTCCCCCCCGTTCCGATGGAAAGGTCTTGGTTCTCACCTATGACTCCGACCCTCCCTGTTGCCTTCCCTATCGACTGCCGCTCGGCGGCACGTACCCGCGGCGCGCGCCTTCGCGAGCGCCGTGACCGGCACGATCTCCGCGGTCGACCGGCCCTGGACGCGGGCGGACATCGTTCGGCCGCGGTGCGGGGCGCGTGCTCGACGTGGGCTGCTGCGTTGGACGCCCCTGCTGGCCTCCGCGCGACTGCCGCGCCTGCGGCGACACGTACGTCGGAGCCGGCTGCGCGGGCCGCGGGGCGAAGCGAGGCTGCGCGGGCGGTCCGCCGCGGAGGCCGAGCGCGTTGCGACGCCTGCGCTCGTCATCGTTGGCGTCCTGGATCAGGTCGAGCACCTCGCGGGTGTTCGCGGGGCGCTGCGACGCCTGGAATCGGCCGGTGAGCTTGGTCTCCGGGGTCAGCACGTTCTGCTGGTAGAGGTCCCACATCTCCTCGGCATACGCGTGGCGGCGGACGCCAGGGGCGAAGCGGGCGAGGAACGCGTGCACGTTGCCGACGTCGCGCACGAGCAGCCTTCGCGCGTTGGTGTTCTGCGCGGTGTCGACCGACTGCGGGAAGTCGATGATCACCGGCCCATCGGCGCCGATGAGCACGTTGAAATCGGACAGATCGCCGTGCACGATGCCCGCGCAGAGCATCTTGGTCACTTCGCGGATCAGCCGATCGTGGAGCGCCTGCGCGCCCTCGCGGCTGAACTCGACGTCGGCGAGGCGCGGGGCCGGATTGCCGTCGAGCCCGGTGATGAGCTCCATGATGAGCACGCCGTCGACGAAGTGGTGAGGCACCGGCACGCGCACGCCGGCCGCGTGAAGGCGGTGGATCACGTCGACCTCGGTCGAGCGCCAGGCCGCTTCGTCCTGCGCGCGACCATGCCTGGTGCGCTTCTCCATGGCGCGCTGGTCGCGCGTGTTACGCACCCTTCGCCCCTCGGTGTACTCCGCGCGATTCTTGAACGTCCGGTTCTGGGCCTCTTTGTAGACCTTCGCCACGCACTGCTTGCCGCCCGAGACGACGACGAAGACCTGCGCTTCTTTGCCGCTCATGAGCGGCCGGATCACGTCTTCGACGATGCCGTAGTCGACCAGCGGGGCGAGAGAATCGGGGATGCGCATGCGGCAGCCGGTGGACCCTACACCATCCGGGAGGGCGCCGTTTGCGCGGGGGAACACGCGGCGATCGCGGCGCGCAGCTCGCGCTTCACCCGCGACGTGCGCTTCACCGCAGCCGCGGCCTCGAGCGCGGGCCGGAGCTCCGGCCACCCGAGGACGGCCGCCGCCTCGGCCGCGCCGCACACGCGGATCGGGTTGTCGCTCGCGAGCGAGGCGACGAGGATCTCCAAGGTCTCGGCGTCGGCCACGCTGCCCGCGCCAAGCGCCATGCGCTTGAGGGCGACCGGAGTGGGCTTCTTGCGCGCATGACCGCGCAGCTGTCGGAGCGGCACGATCTCGAGCAACAGCAGGAGCGCCTCGTCGACCTGCTTCTCGAAGGCCTCCGACTCCCCCTCGATCAAGAGCCAGCGCGTCTGGGTCTCCAGATCTTCGAGGACGTTCACCGAGCCGCGCCGCTCGGCCTCCACCGAGACGTGCTTCTGGATGTCGTCGCTCACGTCCTCGGTGTGCGAGAAGGCGAAGCGCAGGCCCGTCTTCTCGTGCAGCCGCGAGAGCGTGGCCCGAAACCGCGACATGAAGCCGTGGTCTTCGGTGTCGCTCGGGAGCACGTGGCGCCTGGTCATGCGGTGATGCCCTACCCGAGATCGCGAGCCGGGCCCAGCGAGCTCGACGGCGTCGGTCGGCGCCATGGGCTGCGGCTGCGGCTGCGGCGCGAGCCGAGCGTGACGATCGCCTGCGCGTCGCCCGGCTTGCACGCGCCGCACGACCTCCCGCGCTCGGTCGGCACTTCGTCCATCCCCTCATCACCGGCGGCGGAGCTCCCTGGCTGCCGCGCGACCATCGCGTCGCGCCGAAGCTCGCTTGTTTCATGATCGACTCCATGGTTCGTGGTGCGGGACGTCGCGTCGCCGCGGGAGCGCGGCGCTCACGGGCAGAAGGTCACCTCGAAGCCGGTCTCCGACGAGCACGCGTGCAGCCCCGCGGCGTCGTCGTACGCGTAGCTGTACGCGCTCGGGCACATCGACCGGATGGCCGCGACGTAGCCGGTGTGCACGACGCTGAGCGGATCGGTGGCGTTGCTGCACGCGGGCGACGACATGCATCGATTGGCGACGGTGCACTGCCCAGAGGCCGGATCGATCGGCGTGGGGCAGCACATGTGCAGCCCAGGGTCCTCGCCCTCGGAGCGGCCGAGCCCCCACGGCGCCGGGTAGTTCCACCGCTTGCACGGGGCCATGCACGCGATGACCGTGCCCGCGCCGTCGCGCACGCGCAGGTCCTCGTGCGCGAAGCCGCTGTAGCGGCCGCCGCCGCTCATGTCCTCGTCGCCGGGACACCGATCGAGCGAGAGCCCCGAGCAGTCGGAGGGTACGCAGCTCCCCAGCCCCGCGCCGCCGCCGCGAGGCACGACCGAGAATGGGAGCGTGTAGCCGTCGACCTGGCTGAGGTTGTACCAAGTCTGCGCCGCGCTCCCTTTGGCCGCGAAGCTCGCTTCGAACTTCGAGTCCACCGGCGGCTGGCACCCCGACGCGGGGCAGGGCTTGCCGCCTCCCTCGCCGCTGTCGCCGACCGTGCAGGCATGCCCCGACGCGTCGCAGCCCGTCTTGGGCCAGAAGCGGGTGGAGGATACGCCGCCGTCGGGAACGTCGTAGTCGTGCGACTGGCCACGATCGAGGCGGACGTTCTGCGGATCACCGACGTTGTCGGAGTGAGCGATCCAGATCGGCGCGGCGCAGTTGCTCGTGATGCGCAGCCGCGTGGGCAGCGGACCGGTGGCCTTCGGGCTCGAGGGGCTCGCGCCGCCGCCGCTCGAGCCGGCGACCCGAAGCAGCCTCCACTTCTGCGCGTCGCTGCCGTGGTAGTAGCGCACCTGCGCGACGTTGGCGCCGTCGGCCTTCGAGGCCCACGCGACGTCGAGAAACATCCCGCTCTCTCGCGCGCGGACGTGGAACCAGCCGTCGCCGTCGTCGTCGAGGGCCCACTGCTGATTGCGGCTGCCGCCGTAGGTCCACTGCTGGACGTTGCCCCCCTCGCTCATGGCGTGGTCCTGCACGTCGAGCACCTTGCCGCTCACCTTGGAGCGAATCACGTAGAAGCCCGAGCCGGCCGATTCGAAGCTCCACTGCTGCGCGGCGGTGCCGTTCTGGTGCCACTGCTGGACGTTGGCGCCGTCGGCGGTGGAGCCGCTGGAGACGTCGAGCGCCTTTCCGCTGTGCTTCACCTCGAGCACGTAGAGCGCATTCGGGCTCGGGGTCGCCGACTCCGTCTCGCGTTCGCCGCCGGCGTCGGGCGCCTCGGCGGCGCAGCCGACGGGCAGCATGGTCACGGTGATCAGCACGAAGGTCGCGAGGCGTCGCATGGGTCTCTCTCCTCTCTCGGTCGCGAATGGCTACTTCACGGCGCTGAAGATCTGGTGGAACTGGTAGTCGGCCGTGTTGGCGCCGCTGCAGATGCCGAGCCCCGACGAGCAGGCCTGATCGCGCTGGATCGCCCAGAACGACAGCAGACCGAGCCCCTTGGCCTTGGCGAAGCTCGTGAGGATGTTCGCGTCGGCGAGCCCGAACACCTCGCTCGAGACGTCGTTCTGGCCGATCATGGGCGTCGCCCCGAGCATCGACCACGCCTGCGCGTCGGTGAGGGAGGGCCAGATGGCGCGCAGCTGCGCGTTGGCGTCGGTGAGCGCCGACACGGCGAGATCGCCCATCTTCTGGCCGCTGCTGTAGTAGCCGCCGTAGTCCATCACCATGAGGTTCACGTGCGAGACCCTCACGCCGGCGCTCGCCGCGGCCCTCAGCACGTCGACGCTCGCCGCGGTCACGCCGCCGGGCGTGCCCCACTTGTCTCGCGGGAAGGCTGCGAGCGTGAAGGCGATCTTCACGCCGTGCGCCGCCTGCACCTTCGCGAGCGCTTCGGCGCGAAGGGCGTCGACGGGCGCCGTCATCGCCCCACCCTGCTCGACGTCGAAGTCGAGATCGTCGATTCCGGTCGATGTGACGAAGCTCGAGATGGCGTCGGCGAGCGACGTCGAGTCGGAACATGCATTCTCGAGGTAGGTGCCATTCGCCCCGCCGAAAGACGCCTTCACGTGCCCCCCCGCCGCGACGAAGGCCCTCACGTCCGACAGGTGCGCCCGCACGTCGTCGGTCGGTGCGCAGCCGCCGGCCGAGAGGACGAAGGCCAGCGTCACGCCGTCGAGCCCCGACTTCGCCTTCATGTCGACGAGGTCCGAGAAGGCATAGGCGGAGGAGCCCCAACCCCAGGTGTAGAAGTAGGGGGCGTAGTCGGTGGAGCCGGAGCCGGAGCCGGAGCCGCTGCCGCTGCCGGAGCCGGAGCCGCTGCCGCTGCCGGGGCCGGTGCCGGTGCCGGTGCCGTGGCCGGTGCCGTGGCCGGTGCCGGTGCCGGTGCCGCGCCGGAGCCGCAACCGGCGCCGCTTCCGACGCCGGCTGCGGCCGCGAGCAGCTACGCCAGCCGCGACAGCATCGCGCTCACCTGTCACCGCCCGCCGAGCTCCACGACGCGCGCCACGTCCTCCGCCGCGCACGCCCCCATCGCCCCCGCGATCTCGATCGCCGCCACGCACTCGACCGCCTCGCCCCGGGCGATCGCCTACACGCGCGCCTTGTCGCGCGCGCCCGATCGCGCCGCGCCCTCCGCGATGTTGCGCGCGCACGAGGACGCCGCCTCGCGCGCCTGATTGCGGTTGTCGATGTCACGCACCGTGATGCCGCCGACGAGCCGAACGAGCTCCATCGAGAGATGCCAGACCTGCAACGAGTGATGAGCATGGCGGCGCGGGTCGGGATCCCGCCCTGAGCGCGATCGTCGCTGTTACAGCCCCCATCCCCGCCCTTCCCCCGCGGTGCGGGGGAAGGGAGATCGCGTGGCGCGAACGCGCGCAGGCAACCGTGC
>JAJXSP010000345.1 GCA_021784515.1 Myxococcales bacterium
TCGAGGCGACCGCCGCGCAGCAGGTGGACCCAGCCGAGGATCGGCGTGAGCGGCGAGCGCAGCTCGTGCGACAGCGTGGCGAGGAACTCGTCCTTCACCCGGCTCTGCGCCTCGGCCTGCCGGCGCTCGGCCTGCTCGTCGCCGAGGAGGCGCGCGCGATCGGAGTTCGCGCGCGAGAGCGCGGCGGTGCGCTCCTCGACGCGGCGCTCCAGCTCGGCATGGGCGCGGGCCAGCTCCGACTCGGCCCGGGTGCGGGCGATCGAGTAGCGGATGGCGCGCGCCAGCACGTCGCCGTCGATGCGCCCCTTGACGAGGTAGTCCTGCGCGCCGCGCTGCACCGCCTCCACGGCGAGCGCGCGGTCGTCGCTGCCGGAGAGCACGACGATCGGAACGGCGGGCGCGCCGGCGCGGAGGCGCGTCACGGTGTCGAGGCCGGCGCTGTCGGGGAGCGAGAGATCGAGCAGCACCACGTCGGCGGCGCCCGCGCCGAGGCGGCCGAGCGCGCCGGCGAGCGTCTCCTCGATCGCCAGCTCGAACCCTTCGCCTGCGTCCCGCAACGCCTCGCGCACCAGGCGCGCGTCGCCCGGGTTGTCCTCGACGAGCAGGACGCGCTCGGCGCTCATCCCGGCTTCCCCGGCAGCTCGACCACGCCCAACCAGAACGCCTCGAGCGCCGCCACGACGCGCGCGAACTGGTCGAGGTCCATCGGCTTGGTGACGTAGCAGTTCGCGCCGAGGTCGTACAGCCGCGCGATCTCCTCCTCGGCGGCGGAGGTGCTCATCACCACCACCGGGATGCGACGCAGGGCGGGGTCGCCCTTCATCTCGGCGAGCACCGCGCGTCCATCCTTGCGCGGCAGGTTGAGGTCGAGCAGCACCAGCGACGGGCGGGGCGCCCTGGCGAAGCGCCCGTCGCCGCGCAGGAAGGCGAGCGCCTCGACGCCGTCGACGGCGACGCTGAGGTGGTTCTCCGCGCGCGCCTCGCGCAAGAGCTCGCGCAGCAGGCGCACGTCGCCCGGGTTGTCCTCGACGAGCAGGATCTCGACCGGTTTGGCGAGCGGAGGCATTCCCGGCGAGAGCATACCGCGGAGCCGTGGGGCCGGATCGTCCGACCAGCGGCGGCGGAGGCCAGGGCCTGGTCGGTTCACGGGCAAAGCTCGAGAGGCCCGTTTCCGGGGCCTCTCGCGGGGCGATGCCTGAAGGGAATTCGTAGGGAGGAAAAAGGGGGAGCTGCGGCGGAGCGGGGACGCTATTCCTTCGCGACCACCCACACCTTGATCTTGCCGGTCACGTCGGACGACAGCTTCGCGTCGAGCGTGTACATGCCGAGCGAACGGATGGGCTCGGACAGGTCGATCTTCTTGCGGTCGAGCTTGACGCCCTTCTCGGCGAGCGCCTCCTCGACGTCGCGCGCGGTGACCGAGCCGAAGAGCTTGTCCTCGGCGCCCGCCTGCCGCTGGATCGTGATCTCGATCGCCGCCAGCCGCTCGGCGATCGACTGCGCGTCCTTGAGCAGCTTCGCGTTGCGCGCCGCAATGAGCTTCTTCTCGTGCTCGAGCTGCGTGACGTTCTTCTTCGTGGCGGCGATCGCCTTGCCCTGCGGCAGGAGGTAATTGCGGCCGTACCCGTCGCGCACGGTGACCAGCTCGCCGCTCTTGCCGAGGTTGTGGACGTCCTCTTTGAGAATGATGTCCATGGCTCCGCTCCTACTTTCCCGTCACGGTGAACGGCATGAGCGCGATCATCCGCGAGCGCTTGACCGCCGTGGCGACCTTGCGCTGGTGCTTCGCGCAGTTCCCCGAGATGCGGCGCGGAATGACCTTGCCGCGATCGGTGATGAAGTACTTCAGAGTCTGGGGATCCTTGTAGTCGATCGGAACGTTCTTGTCGGCGCAGAAGCGGCACACCTTGCGGCGCGCGAACCCACGCTTGGGGCGCGGCGCCTTGCCTTCCTTGCCGGGGCCCTTCGGCCCACGACCACGATCTTCGAACTCGGGAGTATCCAGGGCCATGGGTTACGCCTCCGGCTTGGTGGGGGGAACGACGACGGCGGCTTCTTCTTCGACCGGGGCGAGGAACTCCTCGTCGATGTCCTCGTCCTCATCGGCGGCCCACGCCGGACGCGCCGCGCCCGTCGCCAGCTCCTCCTCGTCGGGCACCGTCGTCGCTGCCTTGTTGAACGTCTCCTCGTCCACCGCCGACGGACGGGCATTCGGATCGACGTCCTCGTCGACCTTGACCGTGTAGTAGCGGATCACCGAGTCGAGCATGCGCAGGTTGCGCTCGATCTCTTCGACGACGCCCGAGGTGCCGAGGTACTGCCAATAGAGATAAATGCCCTTGAGCTGCTTCTTGATCTCGTAGGCGAGCTTGCGCTTGCCCCAGTTGTCGAGCTTGAGCAGCTTGCCGCCCATGCCGTCGATCACGCCGCGCACGCGGGTGTTGACGGACTGGATGCCGTCCTGGTTGGTCTCGGGGCGCAGGATGAATACGGTCTCGTATTCCCGCTGGGTCCCCGGCTCGTCGCGCATCGATAGAGCCATTTCGTCTCCTCTTGGGGTTGCCCCCGCACGCGGCGGGAGCGAGGTGGTACCAGGCCGGTCGCCCTATTGCGCCGGCCCTTTGTCGACATTGAATTCGTTCATCGCCGCCTGCGCCCCTTTTTCGAGGATGCGCTCGACGGCGTCGGCCGCGCTCTCCAGGGTGAGCGGCAGCTCCTTCGACTCCGCCTTGTTGAATGCGCCGAGCACGTGGCCCACCACGCGATCCTTCACGCCCGGGTGGCCGACACCGCAGCGCACCCGCACCGTCGCCGGCCCGAGGTGCTCGCCGATCGAGCGCAGGCCGTTGTGCCCGCCGTGGCCGCCGCCGACCTTCACCTTCACGCGGCCGAACTCGAGGTCGATGTCGTCGTGGACCACGATGGTGTTCCGCGGCTCGACCTGGAAGAACGCGGCGGTGCGTTGCACCGGCGGTCCCGACAGGTTCATGAACTCCATCGGCTTCAAGAGCACCACCTGCTGGCCAAGCACGTCGGCGCGGACCCAATCGCCGCCGAACTTCGCCTTCCAGGCGCCGGCCCGCCAGCGCGCGGCGAGCAGGTCGGCGACCATGAAGCCGATGTTGTGGCGATTGTCCGCATATTCCTTGCCCGGATTACCGAGCCCAGCGACGAGGAACACCTAGCTCCCGATTCCAGCAAGCCCGTGAGCGTGAGCGCCCGGCGACGGACCGCTCACGCTCACGCTTACGCTCACGACGACGCTCACGAAGAGGGCGACTACTTCTTCTTCTCCGCGGCGGGCTTCTCGCCACCCTTGGCCGGAGCGGCCTTCGCACCACCCTCGGCGGCCTTGCCCGCCTCGGCGGCCGGTGCAGCACCCTCCGCCGGCGCGGCGGCCGCGGCCTCGGCGCCCTCAGCCGCGGCGGTGACCTTCTCGGCCTTCGGCGCGGTGACGGAGCAGATGGTGAGCCCGCCGTCCATGAGCGCACGCACGCCATCGCCGAGCTTGAGGCTGCGAACGTGGATCGCATCGCCGATGCCGAGCGCGTCGACGGGGACGTCGATCGTCGTCGGGATCTTGTCCGGCGTGCAGGCGATCTCGAGGGTGCGGACCGCCTGGTGGATGATGCCGCCGAGCTTGACGCCCTCGGCCTTGCCGGTGAGCACGATCGGCACCGTGGCCTTCACCTCGCGAGTGATGTCGATGCGCACGAAGTCGGCGTGCGTGACGTTGCCGCGCAGCGCGTCGCGCTGCCAGTCGCGGAGCATCACGTTGAGCACCTCGTTCTTCCCGCCGCCGTCGATCGACATCGCGATCACGGTGTTGTTCCGCTTGTCGGGATCGAGCGACTTCATCAGCTCGGTCGGGTCGAGGGTGACGAGGACGGGGTCCTTGCCGCCGCCGTAGCAGATGCCCGGGATCTTGCCCTGCTGGCGGAGCTTGCGGACGGCCGACGAGCCCTTGGTGGTGCGCAGCGCGACGTTGAGCTTTCCGACTTCCATGGTCAGTCCTCGAGTGGTGAGCTAGATGAACAGCGAGCTGATCGAGTCGCCGTGGTGGATGCGCTTGATCGCCTCGCCGAGGAGGCGCGCGACCGAGAGCTGGTGGATCTTGCCGCTGGCCTTCGCCTCGGGCTTGAGCGGGATGGTGTCGGTGACGATCACCTCGCTGAGCGGCGAGGCGGCGATGCGCTGGATCGCCGGTCCCGAGAGAACGCCGTGCGTGGCGCACGCGGTGACGGTGCGCGCGCCGGCGTCCATCACCGCCCGCGCCGCCTGGGTGAGGGTGCCCGCCGTGTCGATCATGTCGTCGACGATGATCGCGTCGCGGCCCTTCACGTCGCCGATGATGTTCATCACCTCGGAGACGTTGGCGCGCTCGCGGCGCTTGTCGATGATCGCCAGCGACGAGCCGAGCCGCTTGGCGTAGGCGCGCGCGCGCTCCACGCCGCCGGCGTCGGGCGACACGATCACCGCGTCCTTGCCGTAGCGGAGCTTGAGGTGGTCGATCATCACCGGCATCGCGTACAGGTGATCGACCGGCTTGTTGAAGAAGCCCTGGATCTGCCCGGCGTGGAGATCGATCGAGACGACGCGATCGGCGCCCGCCGCGCCGACGAGATCGGCGACCAGCTTGGCGCTGATCGGGGTGCGCGGCTTCACCTTGCGGTCCTGCCGCGCGTAGCCGAAGTAGGGGATGACGGCGACGATCGAGCCGGCCGAGGCCCGCTTGAGCGCATCGATCATGATGAGCAGCTCGAGCAGGTTGTCGTTGACCGGCTGGCAGGTGGGCTGGACGACGAAGCAGTTCACGCCGCGGACGTTCTCGCCGATCTCGACATAGATCTCACCGTCGGAGAAGCGCGTCACCTCGGCGGCGCCGGGGCGCGCCTCCACGCACTTGCAGATCGCCTCGGTCAGCTCGCGGTGTGCGTTGCCCGAGAAGATGGTGAGCGCCTTGATCATCGACGTACCGCGTCCCTTCGGATGCCCTTCGTGGTTGGGGCGGTAGGATTCGAACCTACGGATGCGGGAACCAAAGTCCCGTGACTTACCGCTTGTCGACGCCCCAGCGAGCCCCGCGATGTCCGACGGCCCTGGGGCGCTGTACCTGGTCCATGCCTGGTGAAATAAGGCGGTCGATCTAGCAGACGCCCGACGGTGTTGTCAAGGCGCGGAATCCGGGGCGAAGCAGGTACACTCGACGCGTGAAGATTTGCCCGAGCTGCCGGGCCCCCTGCCTGGACGCCCATCGCCACTGCGCCGGCTGCGGAGCTGACATCTCGGCGGTCCCCGAACAGCAGGGCGACCCCTACCTCGGCGCGACCATCGCGGGCCGCTACCTCCTCGAGGAGCTACTGGGCGCGGGCGAGATGGGGCTGGTCTACCGCGCGCGGCACCTCGGGCTCGATCGGGACGTGGCGATCAAGCTGGTGAACCCGGACGCGGCGGCCGACCCGGGGACCGCGACGCGGTTCAACCAGGAGGCGCGCGCCGCGAGCCGCTTGCGCCACCCGAACACGATCGCGGTGGTGGACTTCGGCCAGACCGAGACCGGCCTCCTTTATCTGGTGACGGAGATGCTGCGCGGCCGGACCCTCTCGCAGGTGCTGCGCGAGGAGGGGGCGCTCGAGCCGGGAAGGATCGCCGACCTGCTCGGGCAGGGGCTGGCCGCGCTGCACGCCGCCCACGAGGCGGGGATCATCCACCGCGACTTCAAGCCCGCCAACCTGTTCGTCCAGGCGTGCGACGGGGGCGGCGAGCAGGTGAAGGTGATCGACTTCGGGATGGCCAGGCTGCGCGGCGAGCGCGGCGAGACCGACCCGGCGATCACCGCCACCGGGATGGTGTGCGGCACGCCCGATTACATGTCGCCCGAGCAGATTCGCGGCGACGACCTCGACCCGCGCTCCGACGTCTACGCGGCGGGCGTGGTGCTCTACGAGCTGGCGACCGGGACGCGGCCGTTTCGCGGCGCGCTGCTCGACGTGCTGCGCAAGCACCTCTCGACGCCGCCCGAGCCGCCGGGGCTCCGCCGGCGCGACCTGCCGCCCGCGCTGGAGATGGTTTGCCTGCGCGCGCTCGGCAAGCTGCCCGAGGAGCGCTTCGCCACCGCCGAGGAGATGCGGCGCGCGCTGCTCGCGACGGTGCGTGACGAGGCGCGGCGCTGCGCGGTGTGCGAGGAGGAGTTGGCCGACCGGGCGCGCTTCTGCGCGGCATGCGGGGCGTCGATCGAGACGGCGCTCCCGTCGGAGGCGGGCGACGAGGCCGGCGAGGGCGCGCACCCGACGGCACGCCGGGCGATCGAGCACGGCGAGCCGCTGCCCTTCGTCGGACGCGAGGCCGAGCTGGCGGCGCTCGACGCGAGCGCGCGGCAGGGCCCGGTGCTGGTCCTTGGCCCGCCGGGGAGCGGCCGCTCGCGGCTGTGCGAGGAGTGGAGCGCGGGCCTCGACGGGCGCGTGGTCATGATGCGGCCCGACCCGACGGGCGCGCAGGAGAGCTGGCTGCCGGTGCGGCGCGCGCTCGCGTCGCTGCTCGGGCTGGCGGAGCGCCCGACGGTGGAGGAGCTCGAGGCGGCGGCGGTGCAGAAGACCGACCTGCTCGGGCTGCGCGAGGTGTTCGGGCTGAACCCGCCGGCCTCGGCGCTCGAGGTGGAGCTGCGCCGGCGCGAGGCGGCCGCCGCGGCGGCGAGCACCTTGCGGGCGGCGGGCGCGCCTCCACTGGCCGCGCCCCCCGTCGGTGCACCGACGACGCTGGTGTGCGAGGACGTCGATCGCTACGACCGCCCGTCG
>JAJXSP010000016.1:0-14503 GCA_021784515.1 Myxococcales bacterium
CGCGGTCGTCGCGGTCGTCGCGGTCGTCGCGGTCGTCGCGGTCGTCGCGGTCGTCGCGGTCGTCGCGGTCGTCGCGGTCGTCGCGGTCGTCGCGGTCGTCGCGGTCGTCGCGGTCGTCGCGGTCGTCTTCCACGCGCTGGGGGGACGGTCCTTCGTTTCTTCGCAGGGCAATCGGGCAAATCGATCCTCGGGGCGGGCGGGGCGAACAAACAAAGGACGCGTCCCTCGTCTTTCGTGCGTCGCGGTCGTCTTCCACACGCTGGGGGGACGGTCCTTCGTTTCTTCGCCGGGCAATCGGGCCAATTGGTGCTCGGGGCGGGCGGGGCGAACAAACAAAGGACGCGTCCCTCGTCTTTCGGTAGGTCGGGCGACGACACGCCGGCGGCGAACTGGTCGTTGGAGATCGGCCAGTGCTCGACCTGTCCCGGGTCGCACCAGGGGCAGCCCTTCACGCCGATCGCCGACGGCGACGCCCTCCAGATCACCTACGGCCCCGAAGGGGGCGACAGGCTGAACTTCGATCTTCGGCTCAGGGTGTCGTCGGGGGATCCGATAAGCGCGACCATCGACACACGGGCGACGGTCGGCGAAGGAGTGGTCGGTGGATTCCACCAAAAGGGAGGGAACTGGATGAAGGTTCCTTCGGAAGAGCGGGCCGGCGCCACGTACGTCCTCAATGACTTTCTCATCGTGTTGGCCGTCGGACCTTGCTGTTACCTGTGCGCGTCCGATAGCGAGGTTTCGGTGGCGCTGACGCTCGATGGAGTGGCCGCCACGTCGACGCGGCGACGCGTCCAGTTCCGCCGCACAGCCTGCCCCGATATCGCGTCGTGCTGCTATGCGGCCAAATCGGAGTGCCCGTACGAGGATGCTGCCTGCCCGCTCGCCGCGGAGTGCCCCGCTCCTGCGGCGGTGAACCTGTGCCCGATCGCCCCCACCGACGGCGGCCGGCCCAACCTCACGCTCGCCGAGTAACGCAGCTTCACCAACCCCTTCCTCCGGGCCGCAAACGCCGGCGTCGAAGACGACCGCGACAACCACGACGACCATGACCCCCGCGACGACCGCGACGACCGTGACCCCCGAAAGACGAGGGACGCGTCTTTTGCTTCTTCGCCCCTCCCCCCACCGCGAACCCGATTGGACCCGGTCGCCCGCGAAGAAACGAA
Source organism: Myxococcales bacterium (assembly GCA_021784515.1). Lineage (GTDB taxonomy): Bacteria > Myxococcota_A > Polyangia > Palsa-1104 > SHYY01 > SHYY01. The sequence goes on from JAJXSP010000016.1 coordinate 1,170, forward strand.
AGACCGTCCCCCCAGCGCGTGGAAGACGTCCGCGACGCCCGAAAGACGACGGACGCGAACGACCAGTGGGTACGAGGTGGCGCTCGCCCGGTTGACAGCCACCGTCGCTCCGCGAATGCTGCCGCGAGCTCTTGCCGCGGAGCCCCGATGCTCGACCAGCTGCTCGCCACCGAAGAAGAGACCTACCAGCGCTTCGAAGCAGCCCTCCTCGACGTCCTGCGGAAGCCCCGGCGCGTCCAGGGCAGCGCCACGCTGACGCTGACCGAGTACCTCGCGACGAATCCGCAGGGCGACGAGCGGCCCGTCGTCGATCCGCTCGTCGACGAGCTTCTGCGGACCCTCGGCTACGAGACCGCCCACATCGTCTACAACGAGTCGCTCCTGCGTGGCTTCCCCGACTACCAGGTCCGCCTCGCCGAGGTTCCCGGCAACACGGTCTTCATCGTCGAGGACAAGGCGACCAACGTCACGGACTTCACCGCCGCCCGCGGCGACGAGTCGGAAAGCCCGCTCGCGCAGCTGCAGCGCTACGTCCTGGCGTCGGGCAGCTATGCCCACCTCGGGCTGCTCTGCAACGGCCGCGTGCTCGAAGGATGGGAAATCGGAAGCGGCGAGCGCCACCTGCTCTTCCGCCTGGATCTCGCCCACCTCGCATCCGGCGCGGAGCCGCGCGAAGCCGATCGCGAGACGCTGCGGGCGCTCTTCCGCCGCTGCGGGCGGATCTTCTTCACGCGCGCCGAGTCGCTTCTCGAGGACGCCGTGCGCGCCGTCCGCCTCTCGGAGGAGGACGTGCGCGCGATTTGGGAGGAATGCGCCGCCGGGCGTGACCTCGACCGCCTGCGGGGCGCGCGCGTGCGGCGCATGGAGGCGATCTGGCGCCAGGCGGCGGTAAGCGCGAGGGACCACGCGGACAAGGTGGTCGAGACGCTCGAAGCGCTCATCCACCTCCTCGAGGCCGACGTCCGCGGCGCGCTCGAGGCGGCGCTGGCGAGCGCGGCGGAGGCCACGCGCCAGCTCGAAGCGCTCCCGTTCGAGCTCCCGGCGGACTTCCTGACGCGCCTTCGTCTCCACCGCGGCCTCTTCGATCTCGACGAGGCCCGGTATGACGAGGCCCTCGTCCTGCCGCTCCAGCGCTACTTCGAAGATCCCACACGGCAGGAGGCGGCGGCCCTCCTCGATGGCCTGCGCGCGGCGCTGCGTCCGCACCTGCGCCGGGGAGCCGAGCTCGCCTCGGCCGGCGCCGGGAACCTCGATCTCTTCGGCGCCGCCCCCGCGGCCGACAAGCGCCCGGCCGCCGCGCAGCGCGACCTGCGCGAAAAGGCCCTCGAGGCCGTGCTGCGCCTCGGCCACGACGCCATCCTGAAGGCCGACGAGGTCCAGGCCCGCCGCCGCGAGATCGAGGGGAGTTACCGCAACGCGATGGTCGCCGCGGCGAACTTCGACACCTGGCGCCGGCTCGTCTCCTCCTCCGTGCTCACCGGCGAGTCCGACGAAGCCCTGCGGCGCGAGTTTGCCCGCCAGACCGCCTACGTCTACGTCATCCGCCTCCTCCTGGTGCGCATCTGCGAGGACAAGGGCGTGCTGTCGCGCAAGCTCTCCGACGGCGCGCTGGTCGAGTGGCAGGAGGACGCGCGGCGCTACCTCGATTACGCGTCCGGCCGCTCGCACGACTACCTCTGCCAGATGGCCTACGAGTGCGCCGCCAACCTCTACGCGCACTTCTTCGCCTCGGCCACGCTCTTCGACTGGTATCGCCTCGACGAGAAGCTGCTCCTGCGGGCGATCCTCGCGCTCAACACCTTCCGCTTCGACGAGGTGGCCGATGACCTCATCGGCACCGCCTATTCGAACTACCTCCGCGCCGGCAAGCACGCGCAGGGGCGCTACTACACGCGGCGCCCGGTGGTGGAGACGATGCTCGACGAGCTCGGCTACCGCGGCGGCGCGGTCGTCGCCGGCCGGCTGGGCGACTTCGCCTGCGGCTCCGGCTCGTTCCTCGTCGGCGCGGCCCGCCGCATCATCGACGCCTACCGCGACGCGAGCGGGAGGGTGCCGGACGACAAGGCGGCCGACGTGCTGCAGCTCCTCGTCGACAACCTCCACGGCGTCGACCTCAACCCGTTCGCCTGCTACCTCGCCGAGACGAACCTGCTCATCCAGTCGCTCGATCTCCTCGTCGCCGCCGAGCGTGCCGGCCAGGGCAGGCGCATCGAACGCTTCCACGTGTACTGCGCCGACGCGCTGGTGATCGATCCGCACGCGCGCCCGGATCTCGGCGCCCACCTGGGCGCCCTGCCGCCCGAGGCGCGCGCCGCCGAGGCGATGAAGGCCCGCCTGGGCGACTACAAGGCGGGCTTCGAGTTCCTGATCGGGAACCCGCCGTACGTCCGCGCCGACGATGGGAGCCCGTCGCTCGGGCGGTTCCGCGAGGCGGTCGAGGAGTCGCGGCTGTACGAGTGTCTCGCCGGGCGCTGGGACCTCTACGTCCCCTTCGTCGAGCTGTACGCGCGCCTGCTCGCCGACAGCGGGCGCGCCTGCATGATCACGATCGAGTCGATCGGCAACGCCCCCTACGCCGCTCGGCTGCGCGAGAAGCTGTGCTCCGACTGGACGCTGGAGAGGCTGATCTTCGCCGACAAGCTCAAGCTCTTCCCCGACGCGCCCTGGCAGTCGAACCGCATCTTCGTGTTCGGCGCCGGGAAGCCCGCTGCGGGCCACCGCATCAAGCGCCTGCGAGCCTCCACGGCGGACGAGGATCATCTCGCCGTGGAGCCCATCGACGAGATCGCCCTCGATGCGGGGGCGACGCGGGCCTTTTCGCTGCGCGAAGCGGTGGACCTCGACACGTCGAACTGTGTGCCGCTCCGGCAGATTTGCTACGTCGCCTACGGAATGCGGCTGAACGCGACGGACAAGCACAAGGCAGGCGATGCCGTTGAGGTGCCCTCGAACTTCGCCGCCGAGGGGTGGGAGCGCGTCGACGCGACGCACGCACGCTTTCAACCCTTCGTGAAGGAGAACGTCGTCTCGGATGCCAGGGACACCCGCCACCCGCGGCCGTTCATCGACTCGGGCGACGACCTCGCGCTCCACGGTGGCTTCGAGAGCTACCACTGGCTCGAATACGGCGATCACGGCCGCATTCCGCGCTTCGCCTATCGGCCGACCTTTCCCGAGCTCTACGACCGGGAGAAGCTCATCGTCGGTGGGTTCACGGGCGCCGCCTGGGACGATGGCGCCCGGGAAGGGCATTTCTGCACGTCACACAGCGTGACGCTCGCGCTCCGATGGTGCGACCTCGCGGGCGTCGAGCGCTCGGTCATCACCGAGGCCGTCGGCGAGGCGGGGCAGGCCCGCGACGAGTTGGAGACGCTGTCGGCGGGATTTTCGCTCGGGTACCTGCTGGCCCTCTACGTCAGCGCCCCGATCCAGGCATGGCTGGTCGCCAACCGCAGGTCGATGAAGGACCATGTCTACCCGGAAGACCTCAAGGCGATCCCCATCCCGAGCCTGCCCGCCGCCGAGCAGGCGCCCTTCATCGCCCACGCCCGGCGGCTGCAGGCGATTTCCTGGCGCCTCTTCGATCTGCGCAACGAGGGCGTCCGCGTCACCGGAACCGGCAAGGTGACGGTGCCGGCGGCGACGTGGACCCGGCGGGTGCTGGACGCCGAGGGGCTGCCGCACGTCAACCTCTTCCAGGCGTCCGCAATCCTGTTCGAGCTGGCCGCTGCCCACGCGCACGTCCCGCTCGCCGGGGCGCGCGCCAGGGGTGAGACCGTCGTCGTGGGCAAGGAGGTGGTGGCGCACGTGCGTCCCGCGATCCCCGATCCGGAGCCGGTGGCGCGCTGGCTCGCGGCGGTGCTCTCCGAAGTCGACGGCACCTTCGCCTCGGTGCAGCGCGAGGTGCAGGTGCCGCGCGACCGCGCTGGCATCGCGCGCGTGCTGGCCGCGATCGCGGCGACCGAGGCCGAGGTGCGCGCCCTCCTCGACGAGCGCCGCGCGATCCGCGCCGACATCGACCAGCGCGCCTGGGCCCTCTACAAGCGGACGCCGCCGTCGGTCGACGGCGTGGCATAGCCCCGTCGCGGTCGTCTTCCACACGCTGGGGGGACGGTCCTTCGTTTCTTCGCCGGGCAATCGGGCAAATTGGTGCTCGGGGCGGGCGGGGCGAAGAAGCATCCGATCCCCTCTCCCTTTGGGAGAGGGCGCTTCTGCCCGCGGTCAATTGCAGGGCGTGTCGGGCGAGAGACTGTTGCGGGTTCGCCCTACCTTCCACGTCGAAGCCAACCGGTGGAGGGTGGCGTGGGTGAAGGGCAGGCAGACGATCGTTCTCACGCCCCCGTCGATCCGGTCGACGAGATCGAGCGACGCCTTCGGGAGAGCGAGGAGCGGCTGCGCCTCGCGGTCGCGGCGGGGGAGATCGGAACCTGGGATTACTATCCGACGACGGGCGCCCTCTCGTGGGACGAGCGCTGCAAGGAGATTCATGGCGTCGCCCGTGACGCCCCGGTGACCTACGATCTCTTCGTCGCCACCATTCATCCCGACGACCGCCGTCGCGTGGAAGAGATGGTGCAGCGGATGCTGGATCCCGCGAGCGGCGGGCGCTACGTCATCGAATACCGCATCCAGCGCCTTCTCGACCGCGAAGAGCGCTGGGTTTCCGTGCGCGGCGCGGTGCTGTTCGACGACGCCGGCCGCGCCGTCCGATTCATCGGCACGACGCAGGACATCACCGACCAGCGGCGCGCCGACGAGACCCGCGAGCGGCTGCTCGGCATTGTCAGCCACGACCTGCGCGGGCCGCTCTCAGCGATCAAGACCGCGGCCAGCATCCTCCAGCGCAAAACGTCGGCCGCTCCGCAAGAGACCGTCGCGGTGATCGCCCGCAGCGTGGACCGGATGGCCGCGATGATCTCGCAGCTGCTCGACTTCACGAGGGTCCGCCTCGGCGGAGGCGTGGCGCTCGACGCCGAGGTCGTCGACGCCGGCGTCCTGGCCCGACAGATCGTCGATGAGGTCACGCTCGCTCACGGAGGCCGGGGGCCGATCCTCGACGTGCGTGGCGACTGCGTGGGCGCCTGGGATCGGTCGCGCCTGGGGCAGGTGATCGCGAACCTGCTCCACAACGCGATGCTGCACGGCGCACCCGAGCGCCCCGTGACGGTGACGCTTCGTGGCGAGCCCAACGAGGTGACCTTCGAGGTGCACAACGAAGGTCCGCCCATCGCCCCCGAGATCCTGCCCGTGATCTTCGATCCATTCCGCCGCGGAGCGCCGTCGCGGCATCGCCAGGGACTCGGCCTCGGGCTCTACATCACCCACCAGATCGTCCTCGCGTTCGGCGGCCGGATCGAGGTGCTCTCGACGGCCGAGGCGGGGACGACGTTTCGGATCCACATGCCTCGCGCCGCCCCCGCGGCCCCCGCACCGGAAGGAACCCCGCCGGCGAAAGGATGACGAGCATGGAGTGCCAGAGCGCGCCACCCCGCCCCGTCGGTGCCTATCGCCGGCGCGGCGCCCAGGCGTTGACGGTGAGCGCGACGACGAAGGACTGCCCGGCCTCGCGCGCCTGCGCGTGCCAGTCGTACTCGTAACGGAACGTGAGCATGGTGCGCAGCTTCCGGACCGTCAGATCCGCCTCCGGCCCGACGGAGAAGAGCTGCGGGCGAACCCCCTGGAGCTCCTCGGGCACGTCGGCGCCGCGGTCGGCGCCCGGTTGCCAGTGCGCGTACGTGGCCACGCCGACGTCGAGGATCCCGAAGAGGCGCTTGCCGGCCCCGCCCTCGAGATCGACCGAGTCGCCGTGCGTCAGGTCGCCGCCGCGATCCTTCTGGTTGAGCCCGTAGGTGCCGAGCGCCGACACCGACCAGGTGCGGGCCCGGTCGAAGTAGACCGCGGCGCCGAGCGAGAACTCGTGCGCCCAGTGGCCGGTGCCGAGGCCGCCCTGCACCGTGCCGAACCGGAAGTTGCCCGTCGGTGCGTAGAAGGCGTAGTCGGCGACCACGTCGAGGTGCGGGAGCCGCCAGCCGAGCTCGAGCGGCATCACCCACAGGTCGCCGATGCCGCTGTGGCTCGACTGCTCGGGCTGCTCGACCGCCGAGCGTCCACCGAACACGGCCGCCGCCGCACTCACGTGCGCGGCGAGCGGTCGCGCGTCGAAGGTGAAGGTGACGCCGACGGTGTCGAAGACGGTGTCCGCGTCGATGTTCGTCGACGGGTCCAGGTTGCCCGCGCGATCGTAGCGGCGGTCGAAGTAGGACAGTTGAAGGCGGTCGGCGACGTAGAGGCCGAGCGGTTGCTGCGCGCCGGCGTAGAGGCCGAGCGCGCCGGGGACGCGGTGGCCGAGATCCTCCTGCGCCTCCACCGTCGGCGACGGGAGCGCCGCCGCCGCAGCGGCGAGCAGCGCCCACGGCCAAGCGCGGTGGCGTCCCATCGACTCCCACATGAAGCAAGCCGGGCGCCCCCCGCCCGGCGCCCCTGCGCGGCACGATTGTGGCACCGCTGAACGCACGCGGTGATCGGTGCCGCTCGACGGAGAGGGATGAGACGATGAACCTCAAGGCAAGCCTGATTCTCGCTTTCGCGCTCGGCGCCGGTGGAAGCGCCTTCGCGAGCCCGAGCCCCGCGGGGGCCGCCGCGTGCAAGAGCATCGAGTCGACCTGCGAGGCGGCGGGCTACGTGAGGCACTCAAAAGAGAAGAACCTGCGCAGGGACTGCGTGGAACCGATCCTGTCCGGTCGGACGGTGACCGGGGTCGCCGCCGTGAAGGCGGCCGACGTCAAGGCGTGTGAAGAGCACCGCGCCGCGAAGACGCCGACCGAGTAGCGCTCGACACGGGGGCGTCTTCCGCACGCTGAGGGGACGGTCCTTCGTTTCTTCGCCGGACAATCAGGCAAATTGGTCATCGGGGCGGGCGGGGCGAACGAACAAAGGACGCGTCCTCGTCTTTCGGTCGTCGCGTGTCGTCGCGGGCGTCGTGTGTCGGCGATCACGTCGATCCCGTCGCGGGCCGGAACCTTTCTCGAATTCCCCTCGTCAATCGGGGGTCCTCCCGGGGGCTCCCGGGAGACGGCCCTGTGATCCCGACGAGGAGAACACGATGCATCGAGTCCACGCAATCCGTCGCTCGGGCGCGCTCGCCTTGGCGATGGCGGCGGCCGGCTGCGGCGGGTCGACCAACCTCACCGACGGCGGCGCCTCGCCCGATCTGACGACGACCGGCGCGCCCGATCTGGCGGCGCCCGATCTCGCTACCAGCGGCGCCCCCGATCTGACGATGACCGGCGAGCCCGACCTGGCGGCGCCCGATCTGGCGACCGACGGCGCGACCGATCTGGCGACGCCCGACGACATGGCGCCAAACGGCGACCTCGCGGGCGCGGCGGACCTCGCCGGCGGCGGCGGCGACGGCGGCGGCGCCTTCGGCGACCTCGCGCAGGGCGCCGATCTGACGATGGCGCCCGACCTCCTGCCCGGCCCCGACCTCCTCCCTTCGCCCGATCTGACGCCGCCGTGCGTGAACAACGCCGCCTGCATGCCGCCCGGCGAGAACCTCGCCGGCCTGTGCAAGATGGCGACGTGCGTGGCCTGCACCGACGGCTCCGACGACGCCGCCTGCACCGGCGCCTACGGCAACGCCAACACCCCGTACCTCTGCGTCGGCGGCGCCTGCGTCCCCGGCAACTGCCGCGCCGACGGTGACTGCCCGCTGGGCCAGCTCTGCGGCGCCACCACGCCGAACCTCTGCGGCAAGTGCTTGGGCGACCAGCAGTGCCAGGCTGATCCCACCTACGGCCCGGGCACGATCTGCAACCTCGCCGCCGGCACCTGCGGCTCGTCGATGTGCGCGCTCCCCGACGACACGGCCTGCGCCGCCAACGCCGGCGACGTGTGCTGCAACAAGACCTGCGTCCCCGGCGCCTGCTGCGACAGCGCCTTCTGCCACGACACGAAGGGCAACGACTTCACCTGCGTGAACCACGTCTGCACGCGGTGCGATCAGGCGACGAACGACACCTACTACGTCGACCCGGTCAACGGCAGCGACGCCAGCGGCACCGGCGCCACCACCGCCGGCGGTCAGCCGAGCCCCGCCTGCGCGTTCAAGACCATCACGCGCGCCCTCGCGGTGCTCGGCCCGTCGCCGACGCCGGGCACGCAGATCGTGATCCTCGGCGCCAACGTCGCCGTCGGCGCGGGCGAGACCTTCCCGCTCGCGGTGCCGCCCAAGACCACCGTCGCCGGCCAGATGAAGAGCGCCGCGATCAAGGTGCCGCCGAAGGGCTCGGCCTTCGTGCTCGGCGCGCCGGGCGCCACGCTCGCGAGCCTCACCATCGACGGCCAGACCCACACCGGCTACTACGGCGTGCTCGTGGGCAAGGGCTGCGACGCCACCTGCACGATCAAGAACGTGGCGGTGCAGAACACCGGCAAGGACGGCATCCTCGTCGGCGCGGGCGCGCTCACCATCGGCGCCGGCACCACCGTGACGGGCGCCGGCACCCTGGCGGCGACGCACAGCGGCCTGCACGTCGCGGGCGGCAACGTGGTGATCGACAACCCCGCCGGCAGCGCGCCGATCGCGTTCAACGACAACAGCGCGCACGGCATCCTCGTCGACCTGATCGGATCGGTGAACATCACCGGCGTCCCGTCGGGCGGCAACGCGGGCACCGTCGTGGCCAACGCGAACAACTACGCCGGCCTCTGGATCGAGACCACGCCCGGCAAGAACGCGCCGCGGTCGCTGGTGCGCGGCATCGTCGCCTTCGGTCAGACAGGCGGCAACGGCATGCGGATCATCGCCGGATCGAGCATCGAGGTGCGCGGCAGCGTGCTGCTCGGCAACGCCGGCAACGGCGTGCACGTGAGCCCCTACGTCGCCGGCAAGATGGTCTCGAACGACGTGTCGATGATCGACCTCGGCGCGCCGAACGACCCGGGCGGAAACACGCTCCAGGCGACGCAGGGCATGGGCAACAACGACAACGCCGGCATCTGCCTCACCGTCGCGCCCAACAGCGGCAAGCTGCTCGCCGAGGGCAACGTCTTCGCCGGCCCGATCGACTGCTCGAAGCCCAACGCCGGCAAGATTCGCCTCGACAACCGGTGCGGCGCCGCCGACGTGGGCGTGACCGGCGCGAACAACACCATCGACGTCGCCAACTGCACGACGAAGTAGCCCTCGGTCCTCTTCCACACGCCGGGGGGACGGTCCTTCGTTTCTTCGCTGGCAATCGTTCGGGCAATCGCGCCAATTGCTGCCCGCGGCACACGCGACGAAGAAACATCCGATCCCGCCTCCCTCTGGGCGAGGGCCAGGGCGGCTGCCTTCGTGATAGGGTGGCGGCCATGTCGAGATTCGAGAAGCCAATCCGAAACTACATGAAGGCGCCGGTGCACTGCGCCACCGTCGAGGATTCGCTCGTCGATGTCGAACGCCAGCTGCGGGAACGCAACGTGTCCTGCCTGCCGGTGGTCGGCCGTGACGGCACGGTCACGGGCGTCATCTCCTACTCGGACCTGCTCCAGATCGGCCACGTGATGGCACGCTCCGTCGGCGGCAAGCAGCTTCTCAACCTCCCCGCGATGTGCGTCGGCGACCTCATGACCCCCCAAATCGTCGCCACCCCGCCGGACGCGACCGTCGCCAGCGCCTGCGGAACGATGTGCGAGCGGAACATCCACCGCCTGTTCGTCCTCGAGGGGAGCAAGGCCGTCGGGGTGTTCAGCGCGCGCGACGCGATGACGGCGATCGTGGAGGCGAAGCTCAAGGAGCCGATCGCGCGGTACATGACCGCCCCCGCGATCACCGTCGACGCGGCCACGCCGGTCTCAATCGCCGCCGAGCGGCTCTACGGATCGCGGGTGACCGGCGTGATCGTCACCGAGGACGGAGCGCCTGGGGGCCTCTTCACCCAGATCGAGGCGCTCGCTGCACGCGAGCTGCCGCAGACGACGCCCGTCGGAGAAGCGGTCGGATATTCGGTGATCTGTCTGCCCGAGTCGACGCCGATCGATCGCGCAGCCGGATTCGCGATCCACGGCCGCGCGCGGCGGGTCGTGGTTCTCGGCAGGGAGGGGATCGCCGGCGTGCTGACCCCTCTCGACTTCGCCAGGGCGGCGACCAGCGCGGATTGAAAGGCAGTCAGTCCGGCCCTGGACCGGCTCGCGACGGGAGGAGTGATCGACACGTCTTCAGGAGCCGTCCGCTCTCATCCCCGGGTAGTCGGCGCGGAGGCGGCCCTCGACGATGGGCCGCAGCGCATCGTCGAGCGCGGTGGCGGCGAGACGCGTTCGCAGCGTCGCCGGGTCGGCGAGGCCGAGCGCCGCCGCGGTCGCGGTGAAGGCCTGGTCCTTGTCGCGGCCGGCGACGTACTTCGAGACGAGGAGGTCGTGGACCTCGAGCGCCCAGCCGGTCGCGCCGCGCGTGCCGGGGCCACGCACCGGCACGAGCCGATCCTTCCACCCGTCGGGGAGCGTGGCCGTGCGCTCGTCGACTCCCTGCGCGTAGTAGCCGAACGTGTGATGGAAGGGCGACTCCTCGCCGATCGCGCCGTCGATCAAATCGGCGCGCTCCGGGTGGTGGCGCGGGAAGACGTCGGCCTCGATGGAGACGCAGAGCGCGACCGGCGCATCGGGGAACTGGCCGAGGATCGCCTGGCTGCCAATGATGATGATGTCGTCGTCCTCGGCGATCGCCGCCGCGGCGCGGATGATGTGCTCGAGATCGGCGCGCCTCATCGCGCGTCGCAGCGCTCGCGCACCGCGCGCCAGATCCGCCAGCGCTCGCGCGGGTCGAGCAGGCCGGCGAAGGGCGATCATCTCCGCATCGTGCGCGCCTCCTCGCTCTCGTCGCGCAGGCGCTCGGCGAGCGCCGCCGGCGGCAGCGCGAGCCACTCGCGCCACCGCGCGAGGTAGTGCGGCGCGCGCCCCTGCGCGATCCAACGGCCGAGCGTGGCCCGGGCCGCCTCGACGAGCGCGGGCTCGCCCACGAGGCGCGCCGCGATGACGCGGTGGTAGGCGAGGCTGCGCTCTTCGCCGAGGCGATGAAGGTCCATTGGCGGTGACGCTACCACGCCCGGGGTATGCCGACGCATCACGCAGCTCCGAGCACGATCCGGACTTGCGGTCGTCATTGTCGTCGCGGTCGTCTTCCACACGCTGGGGGGACGGTCCTTCGTTTCTTCGCCGGGCAATCGGGCAAATTGGTGCCCGGGGAACACGCACCTCCGCGCGGTGCTACCCTCCCCCGCCGTGAAGCCGCTGCCGCTCGCGCCGCTTCCGCCGGTCGCGCCGCTCCCGCCGCCTCCCCTCGACCCCGGCATCCGCCTGATCGTCGCGTGGAAGCTCGCAAAGGGCGTGGTGCTCGCGGTGCTCGCCCCTCTCCTCGCGACGGCGCTGGCGTCGGGGACCGCGCTCCGCTCGGCCGATCGCGCGGCCGCCTGGCTGGCGCACGAGGGCACCTCCGCCCTGCTGCGGGACCTCTCGCGCCTCATCGCCGACCACGTCACGGCGCGCACCGTCAGCGCCACCGTGGTGCTGTTCGCGCTCGACGCGGCGCTGTCGCTGGTCGAGGGGGCGGGGCTGGCGCGGCGGCGGCGCTGGGCGGCCTGGCTGACCGTGGCCGCGACCTCGGCGCTGATCCCGATCGAGGCGTGGCGCCTCGCGACGCGGCCGCGCTGGGGGCGGCTCGCCGTCCTCGTCGGGAACTCGGCGATCGCCGTCTACATGGCGCTGAAGGCGCGGCGGCACGACGAGCTGTGGGCGCGGAAAGAAACCTGACTTTCGAATACCGCCGCCGATTTGCCGATTTGATCATTTCGTGAGGACCCAATGGGACGGGTGGAGAGGTTGTTCCTGCCGGAGAAGGCGCGCGCCGAGGCGGTGGAGAAGACCTCGTGGGCGAAGGACCTCAGCTGGAACGAGCTGGTCGCCTTCGTGAAGTGGACCGAGCCGTTCCACGCCGCCCCGCCGGCGACGATCTTCAACGAGGGCGAGCGCGACGGCTCGCTCTACCTCCTGCTCTCGGGGCGCGTGTCCGTGCAGAAGGCCGACCGCGCCGGCGTCGTGCGGTCGCTGCAGCAGATCACCGCCGGCAAGACCTTCGGCGAGATGGCGCTCATCGACGGCGAGACGCGCTCGGCCTCGGTCGTGGTCGCCGAGGAGGCGACCTGGCTGGTGATGTCGAAGCCGAACTTCGATCGCATGGTCGAGGAGACGCCGCGCCTCGGGCTGAAGGTGGTGCAGCGGATCGCCCGCCTGCTCAGCCAGCGCCTGCGCCAGACCAGCGCGACGCTGGCGGACGCGCTGGACGGAGACTGACCGGCTATACTTCGCGCCCCTTTCGAGCGGAGAGCGTCCCATGTCCGGCGATTACCAGCCCCAGACGATCGAGGAGAAGTGGCAGGCCTACTGGCGCGCGCGCGACTCGTTCCGCGTCGGCGACGACGACCCGCGCCCGAAGTTCTACCTCCTCGAGATGTTCCCCTACCCGTCGGGGAAGCTGCACATGGGGCACGTGCGCAACTACACGCTCGGCGACGTGGTGGCGCGCCAGAAGCGCATGCGCGGCTATGCCGTGCTCCACCCGATGGGCTGGGACGCCTTCGGGCTGCCCGCCGAGAACGCGGCGATCAAGCACCACCGCCACCCGCGCGAGTGGACCTACTCGAACATCGACTTCATGCGCGGGCAGCTCAAGCGGCTCGGCCTCTCCTACGACTGGAAGCGCGAGCTGGCCACCTGCCACCCCGGCTACTACCGCTGGCAACAGCTCATCTTCGTCAAGGCGCTCGAGCGCGGCATCGCCTTCCGCAAGGCCTCGCGGGTGAACTTCTGCCCGTCGTGCCAGACGGTGCTGGCCAACGAGCAGGTCGAGGGCGGCCACTGCTGGCGCTGCAACTCCGTCGTCGAGCTGCGCGACATGGAGCAGTGGTTCCTGCGCATCACCGACCACGCCGAGGAACTGCTGCGCGCGCTCGACGGGCTCGAGGGCAAGTGGCCCGAGATGGTGCTCACCATGCAGCGCAACTGGATCGGGCGCTCCGAGGGCACCGAGATCGCCTTCGCGCTCGACGAGGCCGCGCGCGCGGTCGGCGAGGAGCGCGTCACCGTCTACACCACGCGCCCCGACACGCTGTTCGGCGTCACCTTCCTCGCCGTCGACCCGGCGGGCGAGCTGGCGAAAAAGCTCGCCGCGCGCGCCGGCAAGAGCGAGCTGCTCGCGCAGAAGGTCAAGGAGTGGGACGAGGAGAAGCGCGGCGCTGAGCGCGGCAAGGAGAAGAAGCGCGGCCTGCCGCTCGATGCGCACTGCATCCACCCGTTCACCG